>JBAYAV010000254.1:0-4927 GCA_041669565.1 Lentisphaeria bacterium | reverse complement strand
GTGATCCTGATAGCAGTTTTGTAGAAGTTTCTTCATCTATCTTGAAGCTTGAAAAAGATGCAGCTGGGAAAAATGCATGCTTTGAAGATATAAGTGGCGTTGATGTTTCTGGTAAAACTTTTAATATTGCTCCAGTAGATGAATCCTCGGATGAGAATATTTGTATTTACGACAATGTTGGACCGGTAGATAAAAGTTATCGCGTAAAACTAAAAGTAGAGAAGTTCAGTGTTATAACCTGCGAAGACAAAGACGTCAAGCACATTTATGATTATGTTTTTTATTCATCATCGCCCCCGCATTGTTCGAGCCATATTGATTCTAGTCTTGGGTCGTCAGAATCGGAATTTTTGTTTTTTGAATGTTCCGATTGTCGTGAAAACCTGAATAAGGATTATTGGGAATTTAAGTTGGAGGCTGATTCAACACTTCTAACAAAAAAATCAACAGATTTTGATCCCAATAATCAAGCGAGTCCAATGGATAAGGAATTTTACGTTGCCTTTGATAGTGCAGATCCGGATGATAACAAAACGTATTCAACGGCTTATATTCGGAATGGTCCGATGCAGAGTCTATGGGAATTGGGGTGTGTTTGTCGTGGAGAAAAAAATCGTACTTTAGATTTGCTGGATGCGGATGCAGGAATATTAGATCAAGTTAAAATCGGTCCGCAGAAATATCAAAATGGTAAAATTTATATTCCCGAAAAATATTTCAGCTTGTTGAGTTTCTTAAAAGAAGGAGTGGGAGGTATAATTGAATGGAATGCTAGCAATTTATTAACTTTGATTTCTGGTTCTGATTATCATGACTATGATATTACAACATCTGATACATCATCTAATACTGTTGTTGTAGAAACGGAGGCCATGAGGAAGAGTTTTAATGATCTCGATTTAAGTTTGGGAACCAGTGATGTGAATCGATCGGCGTTTTGTAAAATATTTAAGAAAAAAATAGAATCCGAGTTTGGCACAGATAATAAAATTGATGACGGAAACCGTGAAAAGCTATGGGGAGTAACAGCGAACCTTTGTTCCGCGCGGATGAAAAAATATACCATTATTACCGTTAGTGATATGCTG
Source organism: Lentisphaeria bacterium (assembly GCA_041669565.1). Classification (GTDB taxonomy): domain Bacteria; phylum Verrucomicrobiota; class Lentisphaeria; order Oligosphaerales; family Oligosphaeraceae; genus JBAYAV01. The sequence continues at coordinate 3,839 of JBAYAV010000254.1, read as the reverse complement.
AAAGATGTTGATGGAGTGCCTGATGATCAAGTTATGAATCCGATGTTGATTGGGACTAAAAAGGTAGACCTTCTTTCGCGAATGATTTTAATAACAAATGTCGTCTATGATCGCTGGGATAAAAAGTTAACGATTGTATCACGGCAAACGATAGAGGAATAATGATGATAAAAAAAACAGGACTATTTTTTCTTTGTCTCTTTTGTTGTGTGGGCATTGCTTTTGCTGAAAAAGAGGACAAACCAGACAAAACTCTAAGCAAATTACAAAAACAGCAAATTAAGGTTTTTGTGGAATTGCAAAAATCCATGTTAAATGCGCCGAATAAAACGAATGATCTGTTAAAAAAGTCTTTTGAGTTAATTGCTGAAAATTCTGTGGATAGTTATTCTGAGTATGCTGCTTATGGTCAGAAACTAGAAGATCGGGTGGAGTCGTTATTGACAGAAGGGAAAACGAAATCAGCCGAAAAATATTCAATGGCGGCGTCTTATTATTTAAAAATCGCCAAAGAGAATAAAAAAATGATTCGTTTTTTTAAGAACTATGACCGAAATAAATTTGAAACAGCCTTAAATTCTTATTTGGAAATCGAATCGACGATCAAAAAAAATAATCTTAAAATCATTAAGCGTGAATGGCTGTCTCCTAAAGAAGTGAGTGAGGTCGTTCTTCAATATATGAAAGCAAAAAAGGGCAATCGTAAAGATAATGATAAAAAGGAAGAAAAATAAATGACTCCAGTAGCTAAGAATCGATATTTCACATTAATAGAATTGCTTGCCGCAATTGCCATTATCATTATCTTGGCAGGTATTTTAATTGGTGGCTTGGGCCATGCGTCTAAAAAAGCGGATATATCCAAGGCCATTTCTTTAATGGAACAACTGCAAATGGGTCTTGAGGAGTTTAAAGACCAAAACGGATTTTATCCGCAGTCTGCTACTGCAAAAAATGTTACATTTGGTGTTGATACTGATGGCTTATATTTTTCAGACTCTTCTTGTCATTTTGTTAAAAAAGGGACGACTCGTCCTTTTATCGAAATTGGTACAGAAGGTGACTATGAGGATCCGTGGGGAAATGCTTTTCAATATATGTGTCCTGGAACCAATAACCCAACCAGTTATGATCTATGGTCGAACGGTTTGAATGGTGTGTTTGATTCCAATAATTCAACAACAAATGATACAGATGATATCAATAATTGGTCACAACATTAAATTATAATAAATAGAAACAAAGGAAGTATTTTATGAATCGAGTTAAATCCTATTTTACATTAGTGGAATTGCTGGTGGTGATTGGCATTATCATTATTTTAGCCGGAATTCTCTTGCCGGTCACGCAGGCTGCATTAAAAAAAGCGGATAACACAAAAGCGTTGGCACAAATAAAAGCGCTGGAAAGCGCGATTGTTCAATTTAAGAATGATATGGGATATTATCCGGATGCTTCAAGTTATGATGGTCTTATAAAAACACTACAAAACGAAACTGTTAAAAATAAGCGAAATACTCGTTATTTAGATATTCTGGAAGGTACACCCGATGTTTATACGGATCCGTGGGGAAATGATTTTGTTGTCCTGTTAGATGATGGGATAACGGATGCAGATGGATATAACGGGGAAATGATAATTACCATTCCAGGGGTTAAAAAGAAGGATGGAACAACCACAATAGCAGTTTACTATTATTCCATCATTATTTATTCGAAAGGATCCGATGGGGCTGACGGTACGGAAGGGGAAAATGCGGATAATATTTATTCATTCCCCACTTCATATAACAAAAAAACTGGTTTACATACAATTACAAAATAAGGAAATAATATCATGAGAAGATTTTTTACATTAGTGGAGCTGTTAGTTGTAATCTCGATAATTGCAATTTTAGCGGCAATTTTATTGCCGGCATTAGCCAATAGCCGTGATAAAGCAAATGCGGTGACTTGTCTTAGTAATATGAAACAGCTCGGTGTTTGTATGGCTGCGTGGTCGGCGGATAACAATAGTTGTTTGGTAACAGATGAAAATACGTTAACTGCATCTTGGGCGGCTGAGTTGTATGATTATGCAAAAGAGCCTAAAATCTACTATTGTGAAGCGGATGAAAATGAGGCTAAGTTAGATTTGGGTTTGTCTTGTGGAGAACTGTTGATAAGCTATTATGCGAATCGTAATGTTCTTTCTGGTGTTAATGTAAAAACATATTCTGTTGATCGGGCATCTGGAACGGTGACATTAGGGCCAAGACCGGGAGCCACAACTGTACTCGGTAATATAACCGCACCGACTACTGAGCTTGAACGTCATGGAAAGGTAAGCAATTACTTGTTTGCTGATGGCCATTCTGCACCGCTTCAAAAAGACGATTTTGAACTTGCAACGAATAAATATTGGACGGATGGTAAAGAAGATTAGAAATTTATTCTGTGATTGAGATGCTGAATAAATTACGGAAAAGATATAATTGCTGTCGGCGTGGTGTGATATTTTTATGAGTTGGCATACATAAACCTAAAAAAGCAGTCTAAATTTATTAATTTGTGAAATTATAGGAAATGAAGAAAAAAATTCAACCTCCTGAAAACGCAAAATTGCGTATAAATGTTATTTTTTCGATCGAAATAATGTTTTAAGATCTCCTGTAACTTTCAGTGTAAATAGTTAGCAATTATGGTGTTGCACGTAGAGACGCACGGCCGTGCGTCTCTGTGGTCTCCCTGACTAAGATGTCGGAATGGGAACATTACTATTATTTTTAAGAAAGTCGTGATTTGCGAAAGAACCATAAATGTTTTTTTAGTGCTGGTAATTCTTTTGGTTCGTAGACTAAAATGCTTGTTGAACTGCTTCCTTTAGGATAAACGTTGAAATTACTGAGATCTCTTTGGGAAATTCTGGATAAAAATATGCGTAAATAAGGAGGGAGGATTTTTATAGAATCCAAAAAGCCCCTATTTACGGATATTTTTTTTGTGTTTATCGGATGTTTTTAAATTGTTGATATTGATTTTATTAAAAAGGGGTGAAATAAAATGAATATATTATTTGTTGGTGGTGGGAAGATGGCGACTGCGCTTGTTCGTGGTTTGTTACATAACAATACTTTTCCGCATGATGTAATTTGGGCCTGCGATATCAAGGAAGAATCGCGTGCTGCATTTACCGAAGCGACAGGCTTACCATGTGCGCCGGATGCGTCGAAATTGGCGGGCAAAGCCGATGTAATTGTTCTGGCGGTCAAACCACAGGTGGCGGAAATGGCTGTAAAGGCGTTGCCGCCCCGCAAAGAAGACGCACTGATTATTTCGATTTGCGCCGGAATCAGCATTACCAAACTGCGGCACTGGTTTAACAGCTGTCGCATCGTTCGGGTGATGCCGAATACACCACTGATGGTCGGACAGGGCGCGAGTTGCTATGCTTTAAGCACGCTTTCGGATGAAAATGCAGCGGGCTTTGTCAGCAAGATGCTAAGTGCTTTAGGCGAAGCATGGCGCGTGCCGGAAAAACAGCTGGATGCAGTTACCGCGATCAGCGGTAGTGGTCCGGCCTATATGTTTGCATTTGTGGAGGCTTTACAGCATGCGGGCGAGAAGCTTGGCCTGCCTGCCGAATTGGCCGAACAGCTGGCAATTCAGACCATGGGCGGAAGTGTGGAAATGATGCGTCGAAAACTCGGCACACCCGCAGAATTGCGTGTTGCGGTGACCTCGCCGGGTGGAACGACTGCGGCGGCCCTGGATGTAATGAAGGAAGCCGGATTTTATGATATGGTGGACCGCTTGGCCGAAGCAGCCGCAAAGAGATCCGCAGAATTGGGAGCCTGATT
>JBAYAV010000253.1:0-4932 GCA_041669565.1 Lentisphaeria bacterium | reverse complement strand
TTGCACATTCTTGTACTTCATCCATTTGCGAAATTCTTTTTCGTCATATTTGCTTAATTCAATGTTGACGTTAGGAGGGAAGGTGTCAAATGACTGTGGCGGTATTTGAGTAAGCGCATAGGATAATATGGAGATTTTGCAGTCCGGATACTGCTTGAACGCTTTCTCTGCCAGTTGGCGATGGAGCTTCCATACAGCTTCGCGTGGTTCGCCTAGAGCTTTACAAGCCGCGCATTCGCAAGCCACAAAACCATCTGATTGACAAAGTTGATAATCCTTTAACCCCAGCGAGAAAATGTGTAAAATTTTCTCCAGAAACAGACGACGCACGTCGGGATTGCTGTAGCATAATTGCGTACCAGCCATCTGCGGTTGGCGGACACCGCCCTGCATAACGAAATACTCAGGGTGGGTTTTGGCATACTTTGAAGGTGGAACTGTACTCGGCCAAGAATGTCCAAAGGCATAAAAGTTGTACTGATCCTTGAAAAAATTACCGGCCGACAGAAATGGCTCAAACTCCCAATGTCGTAGCTGAATAAAATGATCAATTTGATGATTTGGAATCGATGGTGTGTGCAAAATGTCGAGTGTGGGATTTATAGTCCATTCGGACAACTGAGGAATAAATTCACCATCCGCAGAAGGCAACAGAAAACGGGCGCCCAGCTCGGATTCAAGAAACGAGCAAACGGCTTTGTAATCTCCCGGCCGTTCCTGGTAGTAATCCGGTCGTGTTGTACAAGCAGGCTGGTTAACACCTTGCAGAATAACGTCCTTGCCAATAATTTTCTTGCGATACTGGGAAAATTGCATGTCGGCAGGAGAACAGCTATGTTTACAGGAAAAATGGCAGTTGCCGATATAAAATGCCGGTCGTTCGAAAAGTTTTTTAGCTTCTTGTAAGATCGGCAATTCGCAACCAGTGGATTCCTTCAAAATACGTTGCAACAGTTTGGCAGCCTTGTTGGGGATGGTGCTAGAAGAATCATCGGGTATGACGATTTGGTAATTGCACCGACCTTTGGCAACGATGCTCAAACCCGGCAAAAGCTCGTCGATAGCGATGGTCAACTTCAGACTCTCACCGAATTTATCTGCGGAGAAATCTATAAAGTCTCCAGTCTGGGCCTGGATGGAAAAAGTATATTTTTTGCCATCTTTTGGAAAACTGTACGTCTTAAGGTGTGTCTGATTGTGGAAAACATGAAGTTTTCTGATACATTCTAAGCTGTGCGCGCCACTCAGTGTTACTTGATAGGCAGCGGTTTTGGGAATGGTCCAGCGCCGTACGACATAGCCGCCGGCAGGACTCCGTTTATGGTCAAACCACGCCATGCTATCTTTCATAATTGCACCTTTCGTAAAATTACCGTCTCCCCAATAGCTTTTGCTATGAGTTGACAATTCTTGAAAAACTTTAGGTGTGTCTCCGTTTTCATAATATCCAAACTGCCATCCTCGAAACCCCTGTTTTGGCACGATATCCGAGCTTGCTGCCAGCCAATCCTTTATCGAATGTGCCACTGGCATCGAGTACTTGCAGTCTGTTTCTTTTAATGCAGCATTGCAATCATCCGCAGAGTGAGCAACTGTTTTTTTTAACATGTCTTGCGCAGAGGTTAAAGATATGGTTGCAAAAACTACAAAAAAATAAATTAAAAATCTCATGTAAAATCGTCCCTTAAAAATTATTCTATAATATTAATCCGTTAAACCGGAAGTCGTAAAGTAAAAATTATTGCGCCATTTCATGGATTCAGAAACTCTGCCTGTCTTTTTCAGCAAGGGCATCTAAGCGCTGCCGATAGGGGTTTCCTGCGAGGAAATTTCACCGCTCGCAACCTTACGGAAGAGAAAGTCGAAACGGAACTTTTCAATGTCCGCATAGTTGCTGTTGCCGGCGGTCATGAGGGTGACGAGGCAAAATCATGGCAATTTTTTAGAGAATTTTTGCCCAGTCGCTGAAGAAAAATTAGGATCCTTTGCTATGAACCGCACAAGTCTCATTTTTGAGTGCGAAATGTGTGCATTTAGTTGACTGGTTTATAAACGCCTTTGGCATCCGTATAGTAGCAGTTTTGGTCCGTACCATACATGTCGTCTACCAGCTCATCAATCTCTTTAGCAGTATGCGCTGCCGCATGGCCGTCGCGGAACCATATATTTGCACGATTGTCGTGACGGGTTGTAAAGGACTTCTCGTTCGTATTCTTGAGCCAGTCTATACCATACCATTGTGTGTCATTAAAAAGGGTGCTATCCCCCATGTAGATATACTCTGACGGATTCTTGATCTGTTTAACGGCCACCGAAATTTCAAGCTCAGTCCAATTTGCGTTGGGGTAGTTTACTTTAACGTTGCGAGTAGGACCATTCGACGCACCAATCGTATGATATTTACTAGTCCAGCTTTTCTGTGTGCTGGCAGGACATAGTAAAATGGGCTTAGGTGTAGTTGCCAATAATTCATCCCCGTTATTGGTAGCATAGGAAGCCCATGTACGGTCACCCTTACTGTAGAAAAAGGTGTACGTCATTTGAAAGCCATCATTCTCATCCACGTAGCTAATCACACCAAGACCAATCTGTTTCATGTTGTTAAGACAGGCAATCTGGTAGGCCTTTCCCCTGGCTTTGCCTAGCGCGGGCAACAGCATCGAAGCTAGAATAGCGATGATCGCAATAACTACAAGAAGTTCAATCAACGTAAATTCTCGACAAACCAATCGTCTCAATTTATTCAGTTTCATGTTTTTCCTTTCTTTTAATGTTGAAGAATAATACTTTAGTAAAACACACATTTTCGTCTCCTTACACTTGATGGTTTATTATTTGCCCGAAATAGGTTCTCAACGGGGGGGGCACAGCTTTCCCGTTTGACCAAGGTTGTCTACCTCGAGGAACACACCCAATTTCGGTAACGATTATTTAAGACCAACGATACCGTCGAATGCAAAAGGGCTAGCCGCTTGGCTGATTCTTTCATGGTGATCCGCATCGTCAATTTGTCTCCTTTTATTTTAGTCACGCGTGTGTAACTTGATAACTAAAACCTATGATCTGTACCACTTCAAGAAGTATAATACAAACTGCTAATAATTTAATTACCAATTTTAAAAAACCTGATAACGTTCCGTTGTGATTTCTTTTCCCTTTAACTATATCGTTGTTTTTCGAAAAAGCAAGATGCTATTTCGAAAAAACAACAAAAATATAAATAGAAAAAGTAAACGTACTCTTTTTTTGCATTTAATTTTACAAAGCATATAGAATGCATTCAATCTTGCAAATGGTTTCATGTGCGTTTGATTCTGCTTGGAGTCGTAATTTACTTACAAAAAAGGAGAACAACATGTCACAAATGAAGCCGTCTGAGCGACTCACAATTGAAAAAGCTCTGCAAGAAAACTGCTCGTTCAAAAAAAATGTAAGAAAAATCAATGTTTTGCATTCTATGGCGATGTGAGAAGTGAAGAAGCACATTATCGTCAGTGATAAAGGAGCAAAAGGGCGCTTGGCAAATTGTTGTGTATACCGTAGCTAATGCGATCGTTAATTTCTTTGTGCAGAGTGTTCTAATCCTCTCACTAAGCGTAAAGACAATAGTTGTAAGTATTTCCGGCTCACCATTCGTCCTCAACTTTTTGACGCTAAATCTTTACATGATTTTCTTGAGGTAGACTGCTGAATGACCAGCTCTGCGCTGTTGTGCAACAGGGCCCCGGGTTGTCGGATCGGTTTTTTCTGAATTAGTGCCAGTAGCCGGTTGACCGCCAGCTCCGCCAGTTCCGAACTGTTGACTCGAATGGCGGTGATTTTGGGGCGCAGCAGGTTCGACACCCGCAGCCGTCCACCGATCAAAAGATCGATCATCATCACCAGCCCGAGATCTTCCGGAATCTTTCGGTGCAACGCGTCCGCTGCATCCACGAAATCCGAAATCAGCCACGAATAACAGAGGAAACAACTGTTTTCATTCGCCGGATCGCCAACGGCGGCCATTGCCTGTTGCTTGAGGTTGCCGCGTTCCGTATCGATTTTGCAGTGGGCGAACTCCATTCCACAATTCTGGGCCAGATCGGCGATGTCCCGCACTTTGTCGTCGACAATGCCGGAACAGTCCTCCATCGCCATTGCGACGAAGACCACCTTCCGGAATCCCTGCTCATGGAGATGGCGGACGCATTTTTCGAGCGCTGGTCGGTAATCGGTGGAGACCAGTGGAAAATCGACGCCGGACTGCCGCCGCTCCAGCATGACCAGCGGTGGTCCTTCTCGCCGGATGGTGTCCAGCAAAGGCTGAAAATCGTCATTGGTCATGAAACTCGGCTCCCAGAGAATGCCATCTACATTCCAGTCGAGGAAGGAGTGCAGCCCCTCGAGTTCCAGCCCGGCGCGGGGGTGGGCGGTGAACTGAATCAGAATCTTGTAGCCGTTTTCACTGGCCACTCGTTCGACGCAGTCCATCACTTCCGGTTCGTTCCATGGCAACATGAGCCCGAGCAGGTTGGTGCGGTTGGTGCGAAGCGCGCGGGAAAGCGGATTCTGGCGGTAATCCAGTTTCGCGGCGGTTTCCAGAATCAGTTTTCTGGTCTTTGGCGAAAAACGGGGATTCTCCGGATCGCGCAACACCTGCGAAACTGCTCCGCCAGAGAGCCCGCAATGCCGTGCAATATCTTTCATGGTGATGGCCATTCTGTTTCCTTTTAATGTTCTGTTGTGATTGCTTTTGGCTTTAACTATACCGTTATTCTTTGAAAAAGCAAGGTGCTATTTCGAAAAAATAGCAAAAATATAAATAGTGGTGGAACGAAAACCCCCTTTTTGAGAAAGAACAAATCATTTATCATAAAAAAAGATACTGATTGTTATAGAAAAACTAAAAATAAAAAAGGCGTAAGGTAGCATCTTAATAAAAATTCAGACTTC
>JBAYAV010000252.1:0-4943 GCA_041669565.1 Lentisphaeria bacterium | reverse complement strand
AAATGAACTTGACAATTTGCCGAAAAAATCGTGATTTGATTTTGGGGCCGACAACGAGGAGCATACCCTCAGGTATGGGACGAGGTTGGCGGCACAAAAAGCATTCACGAGAATCAGGCAAATATAAAGGTTATTTGTGAACAGCCCCTTAAATACAATTAGAAAGGAAAAGGCATCATGTTGCATAAAACCGCAATTGTTACGGGCGCAGGCAAAGGAATCGGAAAAGAACTAGCCCTCCGATTGGCATCGATAGGCTATAATGTCGTTCTGGCAGCTCGAAATAAAGCCGAAATCTCTGCCGTCGCTACTCTTTGTGAAAAACAGAATGTGAAAGCGCTGCCCGTTGTTACCGATGTGACGAATGAAGAAAACGTAAAAATTTTGTTTGCATTGGCAGAAGCAAATTTTGATACGGTGGATCTGTTGGTGAATGACGCCGGAATGGGTATTTTCAAACCCCTGGCAGAGACGTCGCTTGAAGAATGGAATAAGGTGGTGAATACTAATTTGACCGGGGCTTTCCTATGCGCACGTGAGGCTTTCAAAAGAATGAAAAAACAACAAGGCGGCACGATCGTCAATATCGCCTCTGTCGTGGGTATTACCGGATATGCAAATCAGGGAGCCTATACGGCGAGCAAACACGGGATGGTGGGATTAACCAAGGTGTTGGCCGAAGAGGGCCGCGCTTACAAAATTAAGGCGCATGTGATTTGCCCGGGAGGCGTTGCAACAGAGATGGTCCGAAAATCACGGCCAGATCTCAATCCCGAAGAAATTATCCAGCCGTGTGATGTTGCGGATCTATTGGAATATCTGGTAAAATTGCCACCGCGGGTAACCGTGGATTTGGTCCATTTGCGACGCTACCAAAGTGCGTCATTCGTTGTATAAACGGAATGAATCGAAAAAACGAATGGAAGAACATTGTTTTAACGTACAGTGGTACTTCGACTCGTTTTTCGGGTATTTTTTCGGGCCAATACTCGTTTGCTCGATAGGCTGCGTGAACGAAGTCGGGATTTATCCAGATATAGAATGGCATGTCGTCAGGATGCCATGCCTTGATTCGTTTGATTGTTTTATCGGTGATCACGGTCTGGAGTAATGGAATCGTTTTGGACCGTATTATATTTCATCCCTGTATGCTGAGAAATATTCAGCAGTCCCATTGTCCTAATTTTCTTGGGCTATTCTTGGGGTTTTTCCTGTTTGGCGCCTGCTGTCTTTATCGGAATTAGAATTTCGTTTCGTCTCAAAAACCATGGCATAAAAGGAGGGTTGTATCGGGCCCATATCGGTTCGCTTACAACGGTAAGACCCATTTTGCGAATCCATGACTCTAGTTTTATCTTGTGTTGTAGGTAGCGTTTCTCGCTCCAAAAACCAGAGTAGCGTATTGTGGCCATCCGTCGAGCTGGAACTTGACGCAATGTGACTTTTGGGTCTTTTGGCTTTGGAAGGGTTTCCAGAGTGTATGAGTGGGGCATCATGAAACTTACAACCCAGCTTTCCTTCACACGCTGTTGTTCTACCGGAACGGTCATCTGGATTTTTTGTCCTTTGGACTCTTGGGATACTGGAGCGGTCATCGCTACTTTGTTGCCGGATCGATTGTTGCCGGAGATGTAGCTAAAAAGTCTTTTGAATGCCTTGCTTCCAGCGTCTTCCATGGTTCCTTCCACGACCGTTTCGGCAAGAAGGTGGGCTGCATAATCACGGATCTCAAACTTTTTATCTTTTTTTATGACTTCGTATTTAGCCTCTTCGACGGCCATGGTATTTAGCATTCCAATCATTGTAAGAGTTGTTATCAATGTAATTCGTAAAAAATAAGTCATTTGTATCCCCTTTTTTATTCGTAAAACCTCCGATATCATACAATTAGTACACGGCCGCACATGTTTATCAATATAGTTCAAATTAAGGGATTTCCCAATTTTGGCTTTTGGGAATGATGCGCATCCAAGAGAGGAAGGGAGAATAGATTTTTAGATATATAAGCATACCGCCTTTTGAAACATGTATCCGTGTGTTTTTCCGTGTAATACAACAGCAAAGGACCGAAAGGACATGGAAAAAGAACAGGCCTGTTGGTATCTGAAAGAGAATCGTGCAGGGATCGGCGAAAAATGGGGCGGATTATTTTTTTTGACTTTTCCGAATCAGTGCTGCAAGGGCTTCTGCGAGTTGTTTGTATCCGCGGGCATTTGGGTGGATTTGGTCGCTCTTGAGTGATGAGTCTGACAAAATCCTTGAAATGCTATCGGATTCCAGGGGAATGTTGTGCTTGGTTGCGAGCTCGCGGTAGAATGGGGCGGAGCGAAGAATGAGTGCCGGTCGTGGTACGCCGAGAAGAATGACGTCGGAACCAGCGTTTTGGCACAGGGAAATCATCGCGCTGAGATTTTCGATTGTGGCATCTTGACTTTGTTTTCTCAGCATATCATTGCCGCCATGGCAAAGAATCACAAGGTCTGGCCGTGCTTTCTTTAGAACCGCAGGGAGCCTGCGGAGACCCGATGACGTTACTTCCCCTGAAACGCCGGCGTTGATAACGCGGCATTTCAGCATTTTTGAGAGTAAAACCGGGTAGCTCTCTTCTTTGCCAGCACCGAAGCCAAAAGTCAGGCTGTCACCAAAGGCGACAATGACTGAAGATTCGGATAAGGTTCTGATTCCGGGCTGCTGTTTGCTGCAACCAGCGCAAAATACTAGGAGACTAAAAAATAAAAGGTGCCTTGCTGTACTCATATGTCTTGCTTTCATAAATTTACTATAACTCTTGGTCCGATGTTTTTGCGAATGAAACCTAAAAAGGTCCTTGTTGTCGTATGTTAAGGCTTGGCACTTATTTACGAATCGCCTTCTTCTCTTCAAGCTTGCCCTTGTGCGTAAGAATAACGTGTTGAAACATAACCGGATTTTTACTGATCCGCAGTGGTTTTCCACTTGCGGTGGAGATGCCGCTGAGGATCACTTCACGGGTCTTGGTATATGGATATTTCTCGACATAAGAGGCATCGGTGAATCGTGGATTGAAGTCGGCAAAAAGGGCCGGCCCGTGGTAGTTTTTCGGGTGATTGGAATCATCAATATGCAATTGTTCGATGGTGATTCGCGAGGGCATGGCGCAGGGGTATCCAAAGTTATGCTGACCATCATTGAAACCGTTAATCAAGCTTGATTGGACTCTCCTTCCGCATGCTGGAATAAAGATACAATTCTTAATGAGAACCTCGCCATGCCACGTACTTCCGTAGTCGCTGCGTAAATTGATGAAGCTATTTCCGTAAACAGTGGTATTTTCTATGATCAATTTTCCGCTACCGATGGCGTTGATGCCGGAACGCCCCAAAATGGAGTTGCGAATCGTGGCGTTGTACACACCCTGGTGGGCATCAAATCGCGATAATTTACACTGCTCGTACAAGAGGTTTTTGCAGTAGTTGGATCCCATGATTCCCCAATGCGTGGGGGCTTTGATGTCGTCAAACTGATTGCAATTGAGAAAGGATATGTTCAAAGCGTTCCCGACTGAAATATCGTAACTGCCCATCGATACTGGTTTTCCCACGCTGCCAATTGTTTGGTAGGTTTTGTGCCCATTCAACGTGGTGTCGCGGACCGTGGTGTTGGTACAGTTGCTAATAAGGATGAATCCATTGTAGGGCGCCCCATGATTGCCTTCGTTCGTAATGCGGTGCGTAAGTCCCTGGATAAGCACATTGGAGCGGTTGATCGCAATTCCTCGCGCATAGTAGGTGTATTTGGATTCTGCGGTATTGGCGATGGTGGTAAAATGTCCGCCGCGGATTGTCAGCGGTGTGGTGTCGATCGGATAAGCAATAATATCCGTAATTTGCTCAAAATCCCATAGGATTGGCGTGTTTTCGTCGATTTCTCCATTTTTCCTGACGATAAAAAGATCCTTCTGCGAATCGCCTTTGTTTTGGTTTAGTCCTCTTCGGATATAGTGTTTGATATTCGCGTTTGTAACGCACACAACACAGTCTTGGGGAAGGGGAGCATCGATATTGCGCTGGTTTTTCTTCAGGAACTTGATTCCTTTTGGCTTAATCGGCTGTGATTTAGAAAGAACCTTGAATATACTGGCACGGTGGTTTTTTACATCGGTATCGTTGATGATGAATTTAGCATCGCCAAAGTCGGTATCCGTTTGTATCACCACGGTGTTATCTTGTCCGCCGATATAATAGGTCGCGTTATCGTTTGCTTTTACGGTCAGCTCATGCAGGTTCGCATAGGCATGTGCTTTGGCAATGGCCGCGATATCGTCGGTCTTGCCGTCTCCTTTTGCGCCAAAATCTTCATAGGTTACAATATTCATAGTGGGGGCTCCGGCATGGTTTTGATTAGGATTTGCGGTTGTATAGAGGCATTGGGCGAGGATTGTCAGGATTGCAACGGCAAAGGTTTTCTTTTTTTTCAATGTAAAAGATCCTTATGGCTTAACGTTAAAATTTCTGGTGCGTTTTTTTTGCGTTTGGTGATTTTATATTGTTAACAGTTTTTCGTCGCTGGTTAAAATTTCTGTTAGTGGTTTCCCCCTTTTTTTGGGGTTTAACAAATTATTTTGTGGTGGTATTTATCGTCCATAATTTTGTTTTTATCGGTATAATAGTGATGTCCCCGTTCCGACGTTTTTTTTGGGGGGTACAGAGACGCACGGGCGTGCAAGAACGGGCGGAAAATATTCCGCCCCTACATTTTCATAATTATATCATCCAAATTTCATGATTATATTCGGCGGTTTGTTCCATTACAATATTTTTATTGCTGTCTTTTAATTGATCTTTTTCCCATTGCATTGGATTGTCAATAATATATTGTGCAATGTGTTTATATTCTGTTTTGTTCCTGATAACATGTTCCCAATAATTACGTTGCCAAATGGATTTACCGATGGGGTAATCTTT
>JBAYAV010000251.1:0-4965 GCA_041669565.1 Lentisphaeria bacterium | reverse complement strand
ATATTCCGTTTTTTTTCGATTTTTTCCACTGCTGGAATGAAACTTAAAAAACATTTTTTTGCTTTTTTATTGTATCTTATGTCTTTTTTGTGATAGAGACGGGTAAAAAATATTTTTTATAATAATGTTAAAAGTAGTTGTTGTTCTTTTGAAGAATGATGAATCGGAAGTATTGTAAGTCATTGTTAATATATTTTATATTTTGAAGGAGTGGTATGCTGTCGAGTTTCGTGTTTTTATTGGGCTTATTTATATTAGGTTGTGTGTGTTCAAGCCGTTTGTCATCACGTTTTAATATGCCGTGTTTGCTACTCTTTTTAGGGGTCGGGATGCTGATGCGACATATGCCGGATTTTGGCAATTTTAGTTTGCAGCGTGCCATTACGGATGTCTCGGGTGGATTATCCTGGCAGGTTGCTAATTTTATAGGAATGCTGGCGTTGGCATTTATTTTGTTTTCTGGGGGGTATGATACTAGTTGGAAGTCTTTACAAAAAGTGAAGAACCGTGGCGTTTTGCTGGCCACTGTCGGGGTATTGCTTACCGCATTCTTGGTCGGAATTTTCAGCTATTGCGTCTTTAATCTTGTCTTCCCGTTTCCGGTTCGTTTTTCCTGGTGTCTGCTTTTTGGATCTATTATTTCATCGACAGATGCGGCAGCGGTGTTTTCGATTTTTCGGGGCAAAAGTATTGGATTAAAACACAATATCAAGGATATACTGGAACTTGAATCCGGTAGCAATGACCCGATGGCGACTTTCTTAACAGTGTTTATGCTTGAAATTGTTGCGCAGGAGGTGGCGAGTGGCACGGCTGTTTCTTGCTCGCGTTATCTGCTGATCGTGCCGCTGTTTTGTGTGAAGATGGTTGTTGGAGTTGCGATTGGTCTTTTGACAGCAAAGTTAGCAATGTGGTTGTATCATAAAATAAATCTGGAGTATGACAGTCTTTACTATGTGCTTACCTTTGCGTGGATTTTGTTGACCTATGGCTTATCGAGTGTGTGTTACGGGAATGGTTTTATAGCTGTTTATGTGGCTGGTGTTTATTTGGGAAATCATGATTTTATTTTTCACAACAGCAATGGTCGTTTTTGTGATGCAATTGCGTGGCTGATGCAGGTCTTTTTGTTTGGAATGCTGGGGTTTATGTGCAAACCGGAACTCATTTGGGAATACAAGGGCACTGGGATTCTTTTGGCCTTTTTCCTGATGCTGGTAGCACGTCCTGCGGCGTGTATTCTTTGTTTACTGAAGAGTAAATATTCGAGGAATGCGCGCATGTTTATTTCCTGGGTTGGGTTGCGTGGCGGTGCGCCAATTATGTTGGCGACTTTCCCGATGATGCTGTCGATGAATATCCCCGCAATTGTGCAAGGAAAGTCGGTCCTTTGTAGCCCCAATGAAATTTTATTTAATATTGTCTTTTTTATTGTCGTGCTTTCGGTGGTTATTCAGGGAAGCACTTTAACGCCGGTGGCGCGATTGTTGAAGCTTGACAAGCCTTATCGTGCTGTGTTGACGCCGCCGATTCGATTTGAAAATACGACTTATACTTCTCCAAAGTATTCTTCGTCGAACTCGGCGGTGCGTTCGGATTCAGCGATTCAATTTTATGGCACGAAAACGGAAGAGATGATGATTTCCAAAAAATCCGATTTGGATCAAAAAAAGTTATTGGATGTTAAGTTGCCGCATGCTGCTTTTATTTTGATGATTCGTCGTGACGATTATTATATTGTTCCGCGTGGTAACACCGTTATTCATGCAGGTGATATTTTTACGGTATTGGGAACGCCCAGCGTTTTGGAAGAAACTCTTGTTTTTTTGCATAGTCATGAGCCTGTTTCTTCTGAGCTGGGACTTTTGTCCGATCCGTGTTGAGTAATAGTTCGGGAATGGAAATAGTCTTATAAAAAGGATTTGAATAAAATTATTGAATGTCTCTTAGGTTGAAATGGCAGATTGACAATGATGAAAAACCGCAAATATAGAGGGCTAAAATTCCCATGTTTTTAGCAAGAAGGTACCATGGAATATCCGGGAGCCAGAAAACCCCGAAGCCTTTTCCCATTAGTTCTGACAATAAATAAGGTTTAATTTCGGTGGCAAACGGTAATTGTGCTACGATAAAACAAACAAAATATATCGTTATTGCCGCAATCGTGGCGGTTGTTGATTTATTAAAAATAGTAGAGAAGAATAAAGCGATACTGCCCAAAGCCATGAGAGAAAAGGAACAATAAAAGGCAAAGGCAAAATAGCGAAGCAATGCTTCCGGACTAGACATTAAGGCAATGTCATTACCGAGGTTGAATTGTTTTAAAAAAACTAACTGGATGGGATTATAGCCGTATAAAGCAATACCGATAAGCACACTGGCAACCGCAAAATAGATGCAGAATATTAAATTAAAATTGTATATCGCAAATATTTTTGCTAGAATAATATTTGTTCTGGATCGCGGACGGCTGGCAATCAGCTTTAAACTTCCTTGTTCTATTTCTCCAGCGATAACGCCCCCGGCAAGGGTGCAGATAAAAATCGGCATCAGTACTAAAAAGGTTGGCACTAATCCGGCTCTGGCAAAAAACAGACCATCGACGTAGTCAAATACATTGACATCAAATTTGTTGGAAGCTAATGCGCGATCTAAAAAATGTAATTTTGATGTTTTAAAAGCAAAATAACATAAAGCAAGAAAGACGATGTGCCCGACAATCACCACGTAGTTTTTTTTCTGGGACTTGAATTTAATGATTTCAAACCATATTTCTCGAATCATGATTCTGCCTTGTTCTTTGTTTTTTCCATAAAAAAGCTTTCAAGGTCTTTGTGCTTCGTTCGCAGGGACTTTACCATGATGCCATTTTGGACTAGCAGGCTGTTTATTTCTGCTGCACAGGGTGCCTTTACTTCTATTTGAAGCTTGTCCCGGCAATCACCAATGAAGAGGATGGGTAAGATTCCTTTCTCTTTCGCGTCTTGAAGCAAATGGATGCTTTCTTGAATTTTATCTGGAATGATTTCGATGCATGTTTCATTTTCAAGCAATTCGCTCATGGTTCCGGCCGCGATTATTTTTCCGTTATTGATAATCATGACTTTCGAGCAAATCGTTTCGATTTCGCCAAGCATATGGCTTGTGATCAGAATGCTTGTTCCGAATTGGCGATTATACTCACGGATAATGGAGCGGATTTCAATAATGCCAGCGGGATCGAGCCCATTTGTGGGCTCGTCTAAAACAATAAATTTGGAATCTGGAAGAAGTGCCAAAGCAATGCCGAGGCGTTGCTTCATCCCGGTTGAAAAACCACAGACTTTCTGGTCGAGGTAGTCTTTTATATTAATGAATTCGGCAATTTGTGCGAGTTTCTGGTCGTATTTTTTGCCATGACCGCCAGACAAAATTTTTAAATTGGTCCGGGCGCTAAGTTCATCATAAAAGGCGGGCCATTCAATAATGGCCCCAAGATTGGTCATTGCCTGGCGATGCTGCTGATAAACATCATAACCGCAAATACGGACAGAACCAGAACTCGGCCAAATTAAGCCGACAATCATTTTCAGCAATGTGCTTTTTCCAGCACCATTGGATCCTATCAATCCTAATATATCACCGGATTCAATGTTGAATGAGACATTGTCAACGGCCCGTTTTTTTCCGAAATGTTTGGATAAATTTTGACAGGTTAAAATCATTTGTTTTTGTCTATGTCTTTTAATACGACGGCGTTAAGGTAAAGATAATTACGGGAGGTTGAAACGTCTTCTTTTCCGTGAAAATTGTCATAATCAACCAAAAGAGGGCAGTTATAGCCTAATATTTTCAAGGTTTCTTCATTGGCTCGCATGCCATTTATGCCCAGGTTAGACTGCCATTCATAACTAGTTCCCTCTTGTTTGAAATATTTTTTATCCGGATCGCCGGGACAGCAAAAGACATCATCACTTTTACTGACATAAGGCAGCAAAACATCGACGATGCTTAGGAAGTCTTCTTCGCCGGGGGGTGGATTTGAAGGAGAGATTGTACAGTAAGGCAAGATAAAATTGCTATCGGATAAATACATATTAAGTCCGAGCCCAATTTGTCTCAAATTACCAACACAGACAATTTGTTTGGCGTGTCGCCTTGCAGCGTTTAATGCCGGCAGAAGCATCGCAGCTAAAATTCCGATGATGCCAATGGTTACGAGCAACTCAATTAGAGTAAAGTGTTGTTTCTTATTCATTATAAGGACCTCAGGGTTTTGACCCAAAGTTTTGAGATTGGCGTGAATTTGCGTCGCTCTTCCGGGGTGAGTTTGGAGATTAAAACTTTATTTACTTCATCAACAGCGGCTTTTCCTTCTGTTGTTTGCATATCCTTTTGAACTTTTGTTTTTTCTTGGGGGGACATTTTTTGAATTTTAGAATAAGAATTTTCGGCGCTTTTTTGAATAGAATCGAATAATTTTTCTTGGTCTTCCTTTGGTAATAAACGCATTTGTTCAATGCTGTTATTGATGGCGTGGCGCAACGCTTCAACGCGAATTTCGGTTTGCTCTTTTTTCGGATAGTGTTTGAGTTGCTGGCGTAAATGGTTTAATACTTTTTGCCGATTGCGACGATTCGTTTGTGGTGAAAACGCAGAGGATAAGGATTTCGTAAGCTCTTTTTTTGTCCACGTTTTCTTGTCTAGAATTTGTTCTGCGCTAAGAGGCTCTGTCTTTATGGAAAAAATAAAAATAATAATGGCAACAAGTATTGGTATTCCAATAGCCATTGGAATGATCAATGCTTTGGCTCGTGGATTTAGTGTCATTGTAAATCTCCCTGTTATTTTCTTAAATAAACAATAGGGGTATAAAGTTGGGGTGACCAATTTTCAAACAACACTATATGTAGTATATTAGTGTCATGGCTAATTATCCAAACACATCAAAAGAGTTTCAAGTGCAGTTTGTTACAGAAGAAGATT
>JBAYAV010000250.1:0-4990 GCA_041669565.1 Lentisphaeria bacterium | reverse complement strand
CTTTTTTTTGGAGGTCTCTTTCCCAGTTTTTTAAGAGTGGCTCGATATTTTTTTGGATGAGGTCATTTTCATGCGGGGCTATCGTATTGATTTTTTTGTGAAGACCTAACACCATTTTTGTGCCTTTGTCATCGGCGCTATCCCATGCTTGACCATGTTTTGGAATCCATTCCCGGTTTACTTCACGGATGATCTTTTGCAGGTCTGGTGGTAATTTTTGCCAAGATTTGGGATTCATTGCTACGAACATTGTTGTGGTATAACCGATGGCCGGAATGCGGGTGACATATTGAATCACTTCTCCCTGACGCCAGCCCTTTAGAGTTTCAATCGGGCAGAGAGTGCAGTCGACAACGCCTTTGCGTAGAGATTCGTAGGTATCGCGCTGTCCCATGCCGATGGCGTTGGCTTTCATTGCCCGCGCAATTTGGGCGCTGATGCCAGTGCTGCGAATATTAAGCCCGTGTATGGAATTCATTGTTGTGATTTTTTTGTTACCGGCAAGAACCCCGGGGCCATGGGCATGGACATACATGATGACGCAGTCTTGTAATTCTTTCGGTTTGAAATGCTCAATAAATTGGTTGGCGATATGTGTGGCTTCTTTGCCATCGTGATAGCCCCAGGGTAAATCCAGTCCCGCAACCATTGGAAACATCCCGCGCGAATAGGCAAAGCAACTCATACCAATATCTGAAACACCAAGTGCCGTGCATTCATAATTTTCAGTTGCACTGCTTAAAATCCCGCCGGGGTAGACATCAATTCGAATGCGGCCATTGCTGCGTTTGCCAATTTCATCGGCCCATTGTCGTGCTAATTTGGCATGGATATGAGTGGCGGGGAAAAAAACACTGTAGGTTAGAATGTATTCCGGCTTTGTTGCAGACCGGCTGCAGGAAAATAAAAACAGCGCGAATAATAGGACTCCGAAAGGAGAAATATTTTTTTTTGTTAATTTCATAAGAAGTTGTTTTAACAGGTTTATCGTTTTGCTTTTGGGAGACTTTTTCCAATATTTTTGTTGCTTGTAAATATTGCCGATAAAATAGGACCTTTTTTATAATATTATAAAAAAAACTTTGCTGTCTTTACGTCTTCTTGTTTTAGAAGAGATGGGATAGAGGAAGGAATAAGGACCGAAACATAGGGTGTTATTCAGAAACGAAAGATTCCATTATAATGTCTCTGGGGACAAGCAAAAAACTTATGTTGCAGAGGTGTAAAGCATAAAACATAAGATTTGCTACGAAAATTCCTTTACTCAAAAAGGGCATTGACAAATAATTCCGGATCAAAAGGCTGCAAATCTTTTTCTGTTTCGCCTAAACCGGTAAAAAAGACGGGGTAGCCTAATTCATTGCGAATGGCGATTACAACACCGCCTTTGCCAGTGCCGTCTAACTTGGTTAAAATGAGCCCACTGATAGGAAAAACTTTACCAAATTCATGGGCCTGGGTTAATGCGTTCGACCCTATAGAGGCATCGATTGTAAGCCATGTTTCGTGCGGTGCACTTGGAAGAGCCTTGCTTATGATACGCTTGATTTTATTCAGTTCGGCCATTAAATCGCTGCGCGTATGCTGCCGCCCGGCGGTATCAATGAGAACATAGTCTACCTTTTTACTGATTCCTGCTTTGATGGCATCGAATGCAACTGCGGCCGCATCACTGCCCTGCTTGCCGCCGACGACGGGGCATTTGAGCCTTTTTGCCCAAATTTGCAACTGCGTTACGCCTGCGGCGCGAAAGGTGTCTCCGGCACCTAACAGTACCGATTTTCCCTGTGATGTGAGGTAATGCGCAAGTTTTGCAATGGAGGTTGTTTTCCCGCTGCCGTTGACGCCAACAAAAAGAATAACAGTTGGGCCGTCGGGGTTTTCATGAATCGTTGCAGGGGCGTCCTTTAGAAGGATCTCGAGCAGCATCTTTTTAGACATTGAAATAATATCTTCACTGGTTTTAATAAGGCCGCGTTCATACTGGTCTTTCAGCGTTTTAATAAGTTTTGTGGTTACAGAGACCCCTAAGTCGGTACTAATTAAAGCCGCCTCGAGTTTTTGGTAGGTTTGGTCATCCCATTTTTCAGTATTTGTAAAGAGTCCTTGTATACCACGAACCAGCGCTGTTTTTGTCTTTTGTAGTCCGGCCTGGAAGATTTTAAATATTCCCATTGTCGCTTTCCGTTTTATTTTTATAATTTTTATAGATTTGGTCGAGCACACCATTAATAAAGCGCGGCGAATTTTTTATGCCGAATTCTTTCGCGATATCCACGGCCTCATTAATACTAATGCCTGGAGTGATTCGTTTCATGTTGAGCATTTCATAAATAGAAATGCGCATCAGACAGCGGTCTACGCCGCCCATGCGATCCATTTGCCAGTTGTTTGCACAGTTTTGAATCATTTCGTCGATGCTCTCGTGTTTTTCGATAACGCCGGCGATGAGCTTTTTTGCATAGCGCCAGGCTTTTGCAATTACTTTTTGCGGATAAAGGAGGTCTTCCAATGAATTGAGCTGGTCAAAAAAGTCTTGAAGCTGTTCGGTGTCGTAATCCCATGTCTGATTGCAGTCAAGTTGAAATAAAAACTGCAAGGCAAGAATGCGGGAACAATGGCGTTCCATGCGAAAGGAGTTGATATTAGAAGTCTCTTGGGGAGCGTTCTCGTTATCCATATTTGGTTTGTCGGTTTCCATTAGGGAAGAACTTTCATTAAATTTGCCATTTCGATTGCGGTGGAGGCTGCGGATGCCCCGCGATTGCCTGCTTTACTGCCGGAACGCTCAATGGCCTGTTCAATATTTTCGGTGGTGACGACGCCGTAAATGACAGGAATATTTTCGGCTAGAGAAATTTGGGCTAGGCTCTTGGATACTTCAGCGTTGATATAACTGGCGTGGGCAGTGGAGCCCTGAATAACGACGCCTAAGCATATAACGGCATCAAATTTGCCACTTTTCACAAGACGTTTGGCAACCAGCGGCGTTTCATAAGCGCCCGGAACCCATACGGTGGAAAGATCTTCTGGGCTGGCATCGTGTCGAAGCAGGCAGTCTATCGCGCCGTTGTGTAACTGCTCGACAAAAATGCTGTTGAAACGGGCACAGACAATGCCGAAACGTAATCCTTTTGCTTGAAGTTTACCCTCATAAGTTTTAATTTTGTCGGTCATCATTTGAAATCCTTCCATTTATTAGAGGAGATGGTTCATGCGCTCTTTTTTTGTGCGCAGATATTTTTCGTCGTATTTTGTTGGCGGAATGATAATTGGTTCGCGTCCGGTGATGGTTAAGCCGTATCCTTCTAAGCCAATTATTTTACGCGGATTGTTGGTAAGTAACCGGATGCTTTTGACGCCGAGGTTGTTCAGGATTTGGGCTCCAATTCCATATTCCCGCAAATCAGGGGCAAAGCCTAAATGGATATTGGCATCAACGGTGTCTAATCCCTGTTCCTGAAGATGATAAGCATGCAGTTTGTTGGTCAAGCCGATGCCACGACCTTCTTGACGCATATAAATAAGAATACCGCAGCCTTTTTCTGCGATCAGCTTCATGGAGGTATGTAATTGTTCCCCGCAATCACAGCGCAGCGAGTGAAATACATCACCGGTGAGACATTCGCTGTGAACGCGCGTCAGCACGTCTTCTTTTCCGGCTACATCGCCACAGACAAGGGCGAGATGCTCGCGTTTGTCACTCTTGGCAACAAAACAATGCAATTCAAAATTGCCGAATTCCGTTGGAAGTTGTACCGACTCAATGCGTTCAACAAGGCTTTCGGTGTGATGTCGAAATGCGATAATATCGGCAACGGTGCCCATTTTTAGATGGTGTTTTGCGGCGATTTTTTCGAGTTCAGGAAGGCGTGCCATTTGGCCGTCATCGCTTAAAATTTCACAAATCACGGCGCAGGGCGTGAGACCGGCAAGGCGTGCTAAATCAACCGTTCCTTCGGTGTGTCCGGCTCGGACAAGAACGCCACCGCGTTTTGCAATCAGCGGAAAAGTGTGTCCAGGAGAATGAAAGGTTTTTGATGTGCTTTTGGGATCCACGAGTGCTTGTATTGTTTTTGCTCTGTCAAAGGCAGAAATGCCAGTGGTGGTGCCTTCATTCGCATCGACGGTAGTCGTGAAGCAGGTGCCGAGTGGATCCGTGTTTTGGGTCATTTCATGCAGATCTAATTTTTCGGCCTGATCAGCATGAATGGGTACACAAACGAGTCCGCGGCCGTATTTTGTCATGAAGTTAATCGCTTCGGGAGTGATTTTTTCAGCGGCCATAACAAAATCGCCTTCGTTTTCGCGATTTTCATCATCGGTAAGAATAATCATTTCGCCGGCAGCTAGCGCGGTTGTTAATTCTTCAATGGAGTTAAACATATTATAAAAAACCTCTTTGATATTTTGAAAGTCCTAATAAGATCGTTTTCGTTTTTTTTTATCATTTCCAGTGGGTATAATGAATAAACAGGAAGTAATTTTTATAATATAATCCATATATTATTAATATGCGAAAAAAGTATTATTTAATAGGGGAAAAATAAGTTTAGGGGGGGGGTATGAAATGAAGGGACCTGTTTTTGGCAGATGCTAAATGTGGTTGGCGTCGATTTTCTTTTTTATGGCTGGTCCATTGTCTTGACCCTTCGCGTGAGTCTTTGCTAAAAAAGTATTTCGTGGGTTTTAGAGGATATAGAAGAGGACTTTGGTGGAAATTTCAATAGCTATTATACAAGAGCCGCATGGTCGTGTGTCTCTATAGATCAACGAACGTGACAACGTATTGGGGATGCTTTTCTATATATTTCGATCATTCATCTGGATCTTGTGTTCAGAGTCCAAGTCTCCAACTCATTCGTTCCTACTTTCGATTGGGGCATTTGGCCGATACTCGTAAAAAAGTAATAAAAGTGGCATTTTCGAGCTATGTTATAATGGTTTCCAAAACAAAAAACATAGGAGAAAATGCCACATGATTAAATCT
>JBAYAV010000249.1:0-5038 GCA_041669565.1 Lentisphaeria bacterium | reverse complement strand
AAGCCTATATTGATCTTCTTCACCACAAAGTTGACCATGACAAGATCCACCTGCGTATATATAGCAGATATGCTTATCAGCCCTATCTTTCTTATCTCTCCAACGATTTGCTGACCGAAGCCAATCTGCTATGGCAAAAGGCCGAACAGCTTGTAGCGAATCAGCCGGATGAACTGCGGCGGGTAAAGATTTCACGAATGAGTGTTGATTATGCAATCACGGAGGGTGCAAGAGCCCTTTTAAAGAAACAAAAAAAGGCAGTATCCGTGGATTCAAATTTAGTACAATTAGCCCGAACCCGTATGGATCCATTTCTAACAGTACTCGAAAGCAGCAACGTCAAATATGTGCAAGGTTGGCCCGCATCGGTTCCGCATCTCATGACGCCGCAATATTGTAAGGACGTGCGAAAAGACTTTAAAGAAAAGAATCTCTAAAAAAAGATAATAAACCGGACGCCAGTGCAATGAGTTCTGACGTATTCTGTACATACTGTTTCGGTGTAATATCATCCGTGCTATTTTTCTCTGTGTCATCCTATTCATACTCTTTCCTTTGGAGAAAATTTTGCGCAAGTTGGTAGGATTGTTTTCCGCGTTTGGTTTTTGCCACGGCGAGTATTATGGGTTGTAGTAAAAGATTCCTGTTCGCTGTTCTCCTGTAAGAAAGCTGTTTTCGAATGCGTCAGGATTCGAAAACTCTCGTAACAATTAGGGAAAATAGTTTTTTTAATACGGACCAGAAAACGTGTTTTTGAGCATGTAGAATACATCGATTACCGATCTGAATGTATTTGCATCGCAAATAAAGGCTACTATTATCGCACAGGAGTCGAAGTTGATTGTCAAGAGCACTTTTTCTGCAGAGAACTTTCAATTTTGAATCGGTCATACAGCTTCCTTTGTGCTATGTTGTTCTCCTTTTTCTATTTACGCTATTCCCCCAAAAAGTAAAAAAACACTTGACAAATCAAAATGCCCCAGTACATTATATATTCTAATGAATGTTCTGTATAACACTTGTTTGTCTTGTATATGTTTGAAAGAATGTGATATGATTGCGAATCCCGATAATTTAAAACACCACCAGGTATTCAATCTTATTATGTCGGAATTTTCGAATTACGAAATTGGCGACAAACTGCCATCTGAGCGAGAACTTGCGGGACGTTTGAGTGTTAATATAGCCACGATCAGGCGGGCGTTCCGCGAATTTGTTCTTAGTGGAATTGTCGAAAAGCGTGTGGGGTCGGGTACCTATCTTATGCATTTGCCGCAAAGCTCGTGGCGTAAACGAGTCATCAACCTACTCTTAAGCAGTAAGCATATCTCGGCGTTTGATGAAATCCTTGAGCGAATATTTGTTAAAACCACACAGGCAATGAATCGTACAGGACGTGTTGTTTGGCTGAATGATGAGAACAGCACAGAGACACTTCAAGCTTGCATGCGGTTCGATCAGCCTACCATTGTAGGATGCGCTATCGATCCCCAAAAAATAACCACGAGACCTGAGCTTTTTGTCCATCTGAGTTCAGCGTCTTGTGACTACGGTATTCCGTCGGTACGCTGTGATGACGTAGGTATCATGAATTCCCTGATATCGCACCTGCGTTCGCAAGGTTGTCGAAAAATTGCTTTGCTTTGTGAAGAGCGCATCGATACAATACAAAATCTTCAACAAACGGTATGGCAGGGAGCACTGGGGGTTGATTATAACCATGAACTTCTAATAAAGGCGAAAGCCTCAACAGAAACAGTAGAAGAAGCATCATTCGAGTCGGTAAACTCCGCGATTAAAACCATAAATTTTGACGGTTTAATCTGCCTTACCGACGAGTTGATGTTTGGTACGCTTTCTGCCCTGCATCAAAATAATTTTCGTATTCCTGATGATGTTGCTGTAACTTCAATAGGCGATACTGTATTAGCCCGTTTTTCGAATCCACCGGTAACCGGAATCAATCCCAATGCTAAATCACACATCATTTCCGCGATTAAGTTGCTGGACTATAATCATGAACACCAAGACAAACCCGAATTGCTGCGATTAGTAAAGTCTGAGCTTATCATTCGAAAATCGAGTATGAAGGGAAAAAGTCCCGGTGTCATTGCTTAAAAAATAGGCTCGTCTGAATCTTAACTCAAAGGGTGGAACCTCCTTACCTGAGCTTTATTCGACAACTGAAAACACTGGATAAATTCGATAATATGAAAAGGGGTAAAATCAATGGGACATGTCGAAGCTTGAGATCCGTCATGCAGGATCTGATTCACATTATCTGCAAGATTGTGTATCGGGGCAACAGAAAAATACCTAAAATTCAGGCGTAACTGCCCATGGTTCAACGTTTTTAAGGAGTTCTATATGCAACTTGTTTATTTTTCAAAAGAAAATAACACAAAAACGGAGGTGATAAAATGACATAGGCACAGGAACAATGCCCAAAAATGAGTTCGAATCAAATTCAGACTACGTTTTGCCGAAAAGGCAAACAACAGGAACGAAACCCGACTAGACGGACTGGAAAAAATCAGAAGCAAGACCAAAAGGTCAAAAAAATCAATAGAAAATTAATGAAGTGAAATAATCGTTCAAATATTTCGCTGATTCATGAATATTTAAAATATAAGGAGAATGAATTTAAATGGCTATATTTCAAGTTAAACATATAATGTCAATCATTATAGCATTCATGTGTACGATACCGACCATCGTTTTTTCAGCGACAATAGTTAAATACGATTTTGAGTCCCCTAGCGAGGTCAAAGAATGGATCGGTTGGAGTACGGTTTCTCAGAAAGTTGAAATTGTCAATGATGATGGCAATAACGTTTTGCAGCTAACCATAAAGGGAAAAGAATGGAATACTGCTATCATTAGTTTAAAACCTCCTGTCGTTATTACGGCAACAACGGTTTTGCGTTTTAAAATTAAAACCTCACAGCCCGGCGGCTGGGGAATTAATCTACAAAATAGTTCTGAAGAGGCTGAGTATGAGACGATTTTTAGCGTGGCTGAAAAAGATAAATGGACAACTGTTGTAATTTTGTTGAAGGACGCTGCCTATAAAAGACACGGGAAAGAAGGTGTAGAATTTGATGGTATGCTTGGAGACCAGCTTGGCCGCGTGCAGATTACTTTTAGGGGTGAAAAATGCCTCATCGATGATTTTGAAATCATTAATTTTAAGGAATCTGAACTTAAAGACCTAGTCGTTGACAACAAATTTATCACTGCATATAAGGAAACGCACCAGCCTCAAAATTATTCGCAGCTTGCCCGAAATGGAATATTCCCTTTTGGGGTCATTATTACATTGAATGCAGATCGAAATAACGCAAATTTCTTTGGGCAAACGCCACTTGAGCGTTATCAAAACTCTATGCTTGAGTTAAAAAAGGACGGCTTTAATACCCTATCCAATTTTTGCAATAATTTTGGGGATGATCTGACCCTGAAATTAATGAAGGAATATCATTTATATCTTCTGGCGACGTCAACTTGTGGCAAAAAATTACATTCTTTGCCCGAAAATCACAAAGTGATCCAGTCCATCAAGAAAAATTCATTTCATCCTAATTTACTAGCTTGGTATGGGCAAGACGAACCGACTGATATAGAACTCTACCTAAAAAATAAAAAACGCATTGAGGCATTCGCGGCAGGCGGTGCTCCGTGCGTCAGTGCCATGTGTATGAACTCTGTCGTTAAAACCCTTGCTCCCTGCATGGACGTTATCATTATTGATCCTTATACATTGACCGAAAAATTTGATCCCATATCTTCTTCGACGAACCTTTCCAAGCATCGCATTAATGTCAAACTGGCCAAAACTTGCATGGGAAAACGAGTCTGGGTTATTCCACAAGCATTCGGTATGCGTGGACACGGCCGTCGAACATTGCGTTATCCGGAACCGGTTGAGGTTCGTTTCAATGCCTTTAATGATCTTGCAGCTGGCGCCAATGGCCTGATTTATTTTATCTATGAAGACACCGTTCCTTATCTTGACAAACAACTTAGAGGTGAGGAGTTCGATCAAACTATGGTTGATGCCTGGGGAAATAAAAATGAGACTTGCAAAGAATTAGTCAAAATAGGCCGTCGTCTGACACCAATCATGCCCTCCTTTCTTGATGTTAAAGAGAGCAAAGAACTAAAAATCAATTGTGCCAACAGTAAAATAATTGTCCGACAATGGGAAAATGAATTGGGCACCTTGGTATTTTGTGTGAATTCTGATTTGAGTAGCAGCATCGAAACAAAAATTAGCTTTGATCTACCTCTGAAGAACAAGGTATACAATTTAGATACCTTAACACCATTTGAAGATGCCTCTGTAAATTTAAATATAAATCCCGGCGACGGGCAACTGTTATTGATTGCCAATGACAAACAATTTGCCCAGGCCGCTCTGGAAATAAATTTTAGAAAATCAGTGGCTTGTTGGGAATCCATGGATGTTGAACTTAACGTCCTCAAAAAAGCTGGTTTTGACACCTCAAAGATCCGTCAAGAATTGGCAGAAATAGAACCTGATAAAAAGGGAACACCTAAACTAATTTCCGCTGATACTTTGAATCATCTTGAAAAACAAATAAGTGACTTGCGTAAAAGTAATTCCATATACTGCAATGTTGCCGACCATTTAGAGCGTGTCAAAAAAATATTTGGTGAGATCAATGCCTCTTTAGTAGCTCCTGGGGTGATTGAAAAAGTTGATACGAATCCGAAATTCTATCCTTTCTTTGACACTATAAAAGAAGCCGGTAAAGACTATTTTAGCATGCGCCAGGACTGGCAGAATGGAAAATTCGAGAACTCCGGCAAAAAGTTGCTTGAGCTTGAAAAAACTTTGGTGGAATTAAAAAAACAAATTGCCCTAAAGTTACATAAAAATGGGATCACCAAAATGTGGTAATTGTTAGCAGAAATGATAAACAATGGACACGGGTGAGCCAGATCTTTTTAATTGGCTCACTTACGAAGTAATAAAGTAGTAAAAAGAACAATGAGTAATATTCAAAAATACTTT
>JBAYAV010000248.1:0-5071 GCA_041669565.1 Lentisphaeria bacterium | reverse complement strand
TAAAAAAACCAGCATAAAAAGACCGACCGAAAATTGTTTCAAAAGATATTTCATTTTTCCCCTTTACTTTCACTATTTTTACCATTCGAAAATATTTCTGTTAAAGACTCCTGCTTCAAGAGTGCGGCAGCCTCAGCAGCCGCTTGCGTATCCGGAAAATCCCGAATCGTATCATGCAAATAACGCCGGGCAACTTCAGGATGGCGATGATATTTCTGCAAATAAAATTTAGCCTGAATTAATTTACGCCCTGCAACAATTTCTTTGCTTTCTGTTAACAGCTGTTCCATTTCTTCACGACGTTTGTCATCCTTTGGAACAGTATCCAGAAAACGCTGTATTTCACGGCGAACAACACGCATTTTACTGCCGTCTCCATCGCCGGTACGCGAAATTTTCAGCATTAATTTAACATAAAGATAGCGGACATCATTCTGTGAGGGGATTTCACGCAAGATCTTAAAATAAACCGACGCCGCCTCGATATTGTTTTTCGTTTCCAGCAGCAATTCTGCAAATTTCAGGCGGTCCTTCAAGGAGGCCTGAACAGACGGATTTTCAGCTAGGATCAGGCGATAGATGCTTATAGCACCATCCACATCCTTAAAACCGAAGAACGTGCCCTTCCCTTGTTCATAGCACTCTGCCAACTGGCGCAAACGCTCAATGACCCGGTCATAAGGCACAAAATAGGGATAATCATTTAATAAAGTTGTAAATCCTTGTCGCGCATCACTGACGTTTCCCGCAAACAGATAACATTCTGCTTCATGCAATAAAAAGGTAGCCTTCTCTTCCGTACGGCTGCTTGCTTCAACAAGGGCACTATAATTTTTTGCGGCGTCTTTATACGCGCCTTCTTTTTCTTCCGTACGGGCTACATTCTGTAATTCCTGAAATTCTTCAGCCGTTAAATCTGCAGACAAGGCACAAAAAGCACTTCCGAAAAAGGCAACAAATAAAACAACGAACCAATATTTTGACTTCATAAAACTCCTTTAAAATGTTTATTCTTATAAGATATTAGCAAATACCATTTTATCCAATGGAAAAGTACATTTAGGCCTGATTTCAATTAAAATAAAGTAAAAAGAAGCATTTCTATTTTATTTTTAGGATAAAACAAAAAGCCCCCCCATTATTTTAGTATTGCAAATATTTATGGAAGGATAGCAGAAAGATCCGCAAAGTACACATAAACAATACCAACGATCACAAGCAAAAGAATTCCGCAAATCCGAGCATATTTCCATGGCGTCAAATCGACTAAATGAGAGTTCTTCTGAACAAATTCTTCCTTTCGCGGATGAATCTCACCATAAAATAACATGCCTAAAACAAGATAAAGGAAAACAAGACCAAGAAAATTAAAGTCGTTAATAATCGCAACTGCCGTACTAAACGGCGGAACAAAATAACAAAACGCAATAAAAACACATCCGCCCACTAATGCATAGAATGCTGCTTTCGCCGGTACGCGCTTCGACAACATGCCACAAAGTATAACCGCCAGCAAGGGAATAAAATAAATACCATTCATCTTTTGCAAATACCCGAAAATGCTACCGACCTGATCCAAAAGAGGTGCCGAAAGCATCGCTAGAATCGCAATGATCCAGCCAAACCACTTGCCGGATGCAACAACCTGCTTATCGGTCGCTTTCGGATGGAATATCTGCCGATATAATCCAAGACTGAATAACGTGCATGTCGAATTTAACGCTGAATTAAAACTGGAAAGAATCGCCCCGACCATAACAGCCGCAAAAAAGCCAGTCAATATCGTCGGCAAAACAAGTCGAACCAAAGAGCCGTATGCCAAAGTAGGATCCACCGCGCCATTAGCTCGAAGCACACCAGGGAGCTGGCCATTTGTATACAGATAGAAAGCGACCAGCCCAGGCACAATCAGATAAAGCGGTCCAATCAACTTCAATGCCCCCGTAAGTAAAACACCCTTCTGACCTTCGGCTAGTGAACTTGCACCGAGTGTTCGTTGAATAATTTGCTGATTTGTACACCAGTAGAAAATATTAATCAAAAGGACTCCCGAAAAGAGTGTTGAAAACGGCACCGCGCTTTTTGCGCCACCCAAGCTATTGAATTTTTCTGGATTTGCTTTATATACTTTTTCGATACCAGCAAGCACGCCATCGCCATTACCAGTAAAACGCAGGGCAAAATAAACAATCAGTATTCCTCCAATCAGCAGCCCGATACCATTTAAAAGATCCGAAACCGCAACCGAGCGCAACCCCCCGAACAACGCGTAAATAGCGCCCACCGTACCAATCGCTATAACAATACAATACAGCAATCCCATTTCAGATTGCATATGCAATAGGTTTTTCAAATCAAGAATGCTAATAAGCCCTTTTGCACCAGTGTACAAAACAATGGGTAACAAGATCACAGTATACGCCGCCAAGAAAATAAAATTTGCCAGCGTGCCAGTCCGCTGATCAAACCGCAATTCTAAATATTCCGGAACCGTTGTAATACCGCTTTTCAAAAAACGCGGCAAGAAAAACAACGCCATGCAAACCAACGCAATTACCGCAAGGACTTCCCACGCCATCACGCTTAAACCATAAGTAAAAGCATCCCCATTTAACCCGACCATCTGCTCTGTTGATAAATTTGTAAGCAGCAAAGAACCAGCAATCAATGGAAAAGTAAGACTGCGCCCACCCAGAAAAAAACCGTCATTTGTCTGATGATCATCTTTCCTTGTAATTAAAAATGTTAAAAAAGCAACACCACCCGTAAAAAGCAAAAAAGTGCTCAATGCTAACGTATAATTAAAATTATTCATCCAAAACCTTTCTTTTTCCACCCAAAAAATAACACACTATTTCTTTCCTCAGCAATTCATAAGACTAGAATTCTGCAAAGCAGCCACTCAAACAGCAAACAGAAAGTCCAAAAAAGACATTTTAGCAAAAAGCAGACCTCTGCAACAGAAGACACCCTTAATTTATCACCAATTATAGAAAAAACACAAAAAAAACACAAAAAACATAATTTTGGGCTTGACAGAACCGCAAGTCGTGCTATTGTCTATTAAAAGGCAATGATTGCAATTATTGTCGTGTTTTGTCATGGCAAATCAAAGGAACTAAATAACAAAAAGGCAACGTAATGATTTTAACCTTAAAAGAATTAGCAGAATATCTGCGCGTTACAGAGCGGACCGTACTTCGAATGCTTCACACTGGCAAAATTCAGGGAGCAAAAATTGGTGGTCAGTGGCGTTTTAACGGCAGTCAGATTGACCGGGTTTTTTTCCCTACCGATCCAAAAGAAGATGAAGAAGTTCCAATGTCCATGCTGACCCGTCCGCATATTGGTATTCCAATCAGTCGTTTAATGAAAGAAGAACGCTGTATTATGGATTTAAAGAGTACCACGAAGACGGATATCATTACAGAATTAACGGATCCCCGTTTATTAAATGGTCTTGTTTTAGATATTCGCGAATTACGCGAAAAATGTCTTTCTCGTGAAGATGTTTTAAGCACTGGCATTGCCAATGGCATTGCGATTCCTCACCCGCGTGATCCTATTTCGACCCTGCGTGCACCAGCCTGCGTTATTTACGGCTATTCCAAACAGGGAGTAGATTTTGATGCAGAAGATGGCAAGAAGACCCATATTTTCTTTATGATTTGCAGCCAGAATATTGAATTACATTTGCATTTAATGGGCTGTCTCGCGCGTTTGCTCAGCAATGACAAAGTAGTCAGTGCTCTTACAAAATGCGAAAACGGCATTGATGTCATGAAACTCGTTATGGAAAATGAACGCGCTGAATTCCTTAGCAAAAAGAAATAAATATTTTTCTTCCGTGGTTTGAAAACCGCGCTTACATATAGTAGCCGATATTTATTCCTAATATAGCAATAAATACCGGCTTTTTTTTGCAAACAGGAATCCGCGCTCAAAGCAGCCCATAAATAGCTTATTTGCTCTTTTGCACATTAGAGCAGACTACTTTTTTTTGCGTTTGTGGTTTTTCCAAGAAAACACATTATATTACAAACACTTTTTAGCAAAAGAGTTTTCACTTCCAAAAATATCGATCTCATTTCTATTATTTTAATTGATCTGAAAAGAAAGCGAACATGGAACCAAAAATCATAAAATACGGATCAGAATCCCCTTATCGCCCTGACTGGGATACCTATTTCCTTAAATTAGCAATGTTGGCATCTGAGCGGGCGACCTGTCCAAGAATGCATTGTGGCTGCATTATTGCGCGCAATAATCGCATTGTAACAACGGGATATAACGGCTCTCTGCCTGGACAGCCGCACTGTGATCAAGAAGGCTGCATGATTGTTGACAACCATTGCGTCCGTACGAATCATGCTGAAATGAATGCGATTTGTCAAGCTGCGCGTCTTGGTTTAGCTTTAGAAGGCTCCACGGCTTATGTTACCAATATGCCCTGCACGAATTGTGCGCGTGCCCTCATTGCTGCCGGCATTGTTCGCGTCGTTGTTTTTGCGGGTTATAAGACAAGCCTCGCCGAACGTTTTTTCAAAAATTCTGAGGTTCAATTAGATATTGCCAAAATACCAGGGAAAACAATTCATTATGATTTAGATGAGTTTATTTCAGCAAAGCCACTTCTAGGATCCGACAAGGGCATCGAATAGAATAAATTCAACGAAAAAAACTCGCAGCCGTCCCACACCTAAACGTTATTTTGAAGATTTTCCCGTAGCGGCGCACGGACGTGCGTCGTTTTTGATTTCAAACATCAATTGTCTTGGGGACGTACGTATATAAAAATCAGCGGCCGTGCAAGAACGGGCGGAAAATATTCCGCCCCTACAATAATTCAAACATCGCATTTTTAGAAAATTTGCACGTAACGGCGCACGGACGTGCGTCGTTTTTAATTTCAAACATCGGTTGTCTTGGGGACGTACGTATATAAAAATCAGCGGTCTGCAAGAACGGGCGGAAAATATTCCGCCCCTACAATAATTCAAACATCGCATTTTTAGAAAATTTGCACGTAGCGGCGCACGGACGTGCGTCGTTCTTGATTTCAAACATGCCG
>JBAYAV010000247.1:0-5093 GCA_041669565.1 Lentisphaeria bacterium | reverse complement strand
TTCCGCCCGTTTTTGCACGGCCGCTGATTTTTATATACGTACATCGCCAAGACAACCGATGTTTGAAATCTAAAACGACGCACGTCCGTGCACCGCTACAAAAAAATCTTCAAAATAACGTGATGTTTGAATTAAGGATAAAGGCGTCACAAAAAACAAACGATATACCAATAGAGATCTTAATCCTGATCACTTTAGATTTTTAATGGGAAACAGTTTTAAATAACAAGAAGCAAGTAGAAGCTGGGACTGCCAAAGCGAGGAACGAGCGTTCCTCTCAATTGCCTTGTTCAAATTTGTTTTTACTTCAATCTTTTTTGTAGACTTTGTGACCATCTATCTCAAACAGAACTTGCGCTGTTTCGCCAAGTGAAATAACATATACACGGATTTCATTTTTATTTAGATCTTGTGTTTTTGAGAGAGTTAAATCCTTAATGGCAACCTTGAAATATTTATCGCGTCCATATTTCCACTGGCTTCGAAAATAGTGGTGCGTTGTATCGCTTCCCTCGTAGTAATAGCCCTGAAAAGTAGGAGACGAGTTAAGAATGAAGGCTTGCCGGAGATCTGTTTTGGCGACTTCCGTATACTTGCCATTGCAGCCGACAAGCAGTAGCAAGCTTGCAATTATGAACAGTAATTTTCTCATAACCCCTCTTTCTTCGAACGTACAGCGTCAGCTACACCCTTTTGTTGGATGCTCCTTTTTATCCGACGATCAGCAGAGCCACGTAGGGAGCGACATTGAAGACCAAAAAGACAATTTTGAACAACCCGAGGAATGAGTACATGACCACGTTGAAGGTTTCTCGAGAAATCGGAAACCATTTGCTTTGCGTACGGTACACCAAATCCGGAGCCAATATACACATTGTGGTCCAGAGGACCAACAGTGCACCGTTTATGATTGTACACCACATAAAAAATGTTGTAAGTGTCTGAATACCCATGATGCTCCTCCTTCAGCTTTCTACATCCAACGTTGGCGATGAGAGGCGGCAGTACTAGCGTTCCTCTCAATTGCCTTATTCCACATCTGTATCACTTGGTATAGTCGTCCATGACTGTCCTTATACATCCCGTCTTCTCTCATAGTGAGTAAGAGAATCTCTCAGGATTTGCGGGGCTAAACTCTGTTCGCCCTGCCAAGAATGGGAATCACCAGCGTTTCCAGTGCGGCTAGGATTGCGAGCACCGCAACAATTTTGAAACTGCCTTCGTCGTACATCTCCCAGAAAATCATCCCGGAGATAAAGAGAGCAAAGACAAGAATGCTGATGGTCGTCGCGATCTGAAGCCACAGGAGCGTTGGCCTGAGGCGAACGGCAAGCAGGGCAAGTAGATGCGCGGATGCTATTGCGAAGACGCAGAGAACAACCGTGGTCTTCCAGTATTCTTCGGAACCCAGTTCTGCCCAAATACCAAAAATAAGCATCGCCGCTGAGATACCAGCCAGGGCAATGCCGCCAAAACTTGGTAGCTGATTCTCTGCCCTGCCCGAGTAGGCACTGCAGCACAGGGAACAGATGCTAACAACGGCGATCGCTGAAGTCGTGATCAAGACTTTGATTTTAAACTCGCTGAAACTACCGGAAATAACGCTGAATATAGCAAGTATGGCGCTGAAGACAAGAAAACCAATAAAAGAATAGAGAGATGCCTTTCTGACATGACTGATTGCAGTCGTATTCGGTTCAACCGTGCTCCCATTAGAAAAATCCCCCTGCAGGTTAGGTTCGTTTTTTGTTTCCAAAAATTTCGATATATCATCACTCATTCGTTACCTCTGGTTCTTAAACAGGATGAAGAAAAACACCATGAACGAGACATCTCTGATTATGAAAAGCAGTGAAGGCAGTCTGCTCCGATAGGCTTTTTGAAGGGCCTCCGGTGGCAGAACCAACCCCGCCATGCTCCAAATAATAGATATGCCAAGGCATATCAGCACAACGATGGTTGCATGTTTCAGTTTCATCTTTCTTCTTTTTCGGCTGTCGAACAATTAGGATGCGTCATACCATATTTTTAGGAGAATCCGGTATTTGCAACCATTATTGTCTTTGTTTTTTTAAAAATTTTTACTGATATTTTGATTCTGTATTTAATTTTAGGATCTGTTTCTGCACAACATAATCCCACATTTGCATTAATGCAACACAAATTATAAAATTGTCCAGTTTTGAATTTTTCACAACGGGAAGCAGGACGAGGCGTGGAATTTTTTTTACAACGGAAAGGAACGGTGTTGCGGGTAAAATATCAGTGTGGTTTTTCACAACGGAAAGGAACGGAAGGAAGAAAACGGAAAGGGAACGGAAAAAGACGAAGAGGAAGGATTTTTACATATTTTTTTGTACATCGGGCTACCGCCCGATGTACAAAAAGGGTGTCCATTTTGGATAACACATGAGATATTTCACTTTGAGGGATATTATTAATATTGTGCAGGAAAAATAGCCTTTTTTTTTGATGAGCACGGTTCTGATTGCTAATTTTTTTTTCGTTAAAAATAATTGAATAAAAAATAAACGGAAAAATTGAAACGACAGATGGATTAATTCATAATCGGCTACGAGGAGGATCTACAAAATAATATTATATTTGAATTAAGAATAAAGACGTCGCCATGACAACCGATGTTTGAAATCTAAAACGACGCACGTCCGTGCGCCGCTACGAGGGGGATCTACAAAACAACGTGATGTTTGAATTAAGAATAATGACGCCGCCATACCCATGAGAAACGCGTGAGAATGATTAACAATACCCATTTTAACAGAAAAATTGAAATCGCCTGAATGACGAATGAATCGATTAAAATTGTAGGGGCGGAATATTTTCCGCCCGTTCTTGCACGGCTGCTGATTTTTATATACACACGTCTTTAACAGAAAAATTGAAATCGCCTGAATGACGAATGAGTCGATTAAAATTGTAGGGGCAGAATATTTTCTGCCCGTTTCTGCGCGGCTGCTGATTTTTTTATACGCACGTCGCCATGACAACCGAATAAAGCATGAACTGTATCTATCCTAATGAAACATCTCATAACCTTTTCCGTTGTAAAAATTTCTTGCATTCTTCCGTAAATTTCAAGCCCGTGTTTTTTGGAACCTTTTCGTTGCCAGCCAAAGAACAGACACCCCCATCACTGCCAGAGCGACCATCTGCGGCCAAAGCACCATCAGTCCGACTCCTTTTAGGAAGAGTCCTCGTACAATCACAAGAAAATAGCGCAAGGGGTTTAAATAAGTCAGGCATTGAATTACCAGGGGCATATTGGCAATTGGAAACATAAATCCGGATAGCAGTACCGCGGGCAAATAGAAGAAAAAGGTACTCATCATTGCCTGCTGTTGAGTTTCGCTAACCGTAGAAATCAGTACTCCCACGCCAAGGGTATTCATCAAATACAGCGCCGTCGCAAAAAAGAGTAGCAGCAGACTACCGCGAATCGGCACCCCGAACCAAAAAACGCCCAACACCGTAATTAGAAGAACATCGGCAAAACCGATCAGTGCAAACGGAATCGTCTTACCCAGAATGAATTCGCTGGCGGTGATTGGCGTTACCATAATTTGTTCCATGGTGCCGATCTCTTTTTCCCGCACGACAGCCATACTCGTAAGCATCAGGGTAATAAGCATCACAATAATCGCGATAACTCCCGGAATATAAAAATTACGGCTCTCCAAATTTTCATTAAACCACGCTCTCGTCAGCAATTTTACGCGAGCAGGCTTAAGCGGTAATCCCTTCAGTCGACTATAGCGTGTAGCTAATATCTTTTCTGAAAATTCACCCGTGATTTTTGCGCTGTAGTTCAGGACGATCCCCGCGGTATTCGAATCCGAGCCATCCACGATAACAGGAAGAATCGCGCTCCGTCCACCCCGCAAGTCCTCCTCAAAGCCCTTGTTTATTTGCAAAACAGCCCGGACATCACCGTGATCCATCCATTCATGGATTTGTGTTGGGCTCTTCGCATAAGCCACAATATCGAAATATCCGGACTCCACAAAACGGGCGATAAGTTCACGACTCGTCGCGCTATTATCCAGATCATACACCCCAGTTGCGACATGCTTCACATCGGTGGTAACCGCATAACCGAATACCAACAACTGGATAATCGGCATTAAAAAAATAATGCCTTTCATCCGCGGATCCCGAAACATCTGGATAAACTCTTTGATGAGCATTTGTTTAACGCGTTCTATCATATTTTACTGCAGCTTTTTTTTGAATTTTACATTGGCGAGGATGAGCATTATCACTCCAAATATCGTCAGCAAGCCCGCTTCCACAAAAAGAACCTTCAGGCCGATTCCTTTTAAATAAATACCCTTCAACAGAACCACAAAATATCGGGCAGGAATCAGATAAGTAATCCACTGGATGACTTGGGGCATGTTGCTGATCGCATACATGAATCCCGACAAAAGAAAAGCCGGCAAAAAAGTCGTCACCATAGCCAGTTGACTAGCCAGCAATTGGTTCTTGGTAACAACACTTATCAGAATGCCCAACGAAAGCGCCCCGACAAGAAAAATGGCCGCCATCGCAAAAAGGAGCGCAATATTGCCCCGAAGCGGCACATGAAAAAGAAACTCGCCCATAAGCACCGACAGAAGGACATCGAACATGCCAATCACAAAATACGGCAGGAGCTTGCCCACGATTAATTCCGGACTTTTTATCGGCGTTGAAATCAGTTGTTCCATCGTGCCACTTTCCCATTCGCGCGCCACAGTCAGCGATGTCAGTAGCGCCGCAATCACCATCATGATAACCGCGATCAAGCCCGGGATAATATAATTTTTAGACTCCAGATCGGGGTTAAACCAGACACGCGGACGCAACTCTAAAGGCGATGTCGCCACACTTTCGCCCTTGCTGTGAATCTGGGCAAGAACAACATCCTGCGAGTAAGTCGTTGTCAAGACACGCGCATACCCCATCGCAATAGTAGCCGTATTTGAATCGCTACCGTCAACGATCAGTTGCACTGGTGCTTCCCGCCCAGAAGCAATTTTTCCAGCAAACCCCACTGGTATAACCAATCCCACAAGTGCTTTGCCGGAGTCCAC
>JBAYAV010000246.1:0-5098 GCA_041669565.1 Lentisphaeria bacterium | reverse complement strand
CAGCCGATTGCAAAAGAAATTCTTCTTAATGGAAAATTTGATGAACCGAAGGCGCTTTCGGCAGCTTGGAGTCCCCGTTCTGGCGGGCTCGGAACATTTACCCTGAAAGACGACTCTGCACACCCTGCTGAGAACAAAATTTTAACCATCGATGTTCACCAGACATCTGAAAAGCCCTGGCTAATGGAACTACTGCAGCCACTCAGCACACCGATACCCAATGGTTCCGTGCTGCATATCTCCTTCGACTATAAAATGACCCCTGGGTATATCTTCCATTTTTACTGGCAAGAACAACGCTCGCCCTGGCCTAAATTATTATCGCTTCGCTTAACCGAGCCCGTTGATACCTGGCAGCATTTACAGGTTGCCGTTCCTGTGCACGAGCCCTACCCGATCAACACCACTGCTTTTTCCTTTCACCTTGCCGAAACCATCGGCGTTTTGCAGTTGCGCAATATCAGTGCTAAGCTCTATCCGCCGGACACGGATCCCAAATCTCTAACGTCAACCATAACCCCTGTTCTGGGTGGTGATTTTTATGACAAAGATTGGCGCAGCGCCATCTTGGCAAAAACAGAAGAAACGCGAAAAACTGCAATCTCCATTCAAGTTCAGAAAGAAAAAAAAGTAATACCCAATGCAAAAATACACTGTGAGCAGCTAAAAAACGAGGTCCAGTTCGGCGTAGAGGCTTCCGGCGCTTTGCTAAAGCCCGATATATTCGAAAATCAGAATCCAACACTTAAAAAGTTGCGCAACCGCATTGAAAAATATGCGGATCAATTACCGCAATATCAAAAGCTCGTGCTGAACAACAAAGACTTCGATTTCATCTCTTTTTACGATGCCTTCATTTGGAAAGAATATGAACAATGGGGACATTCCGTTGCGCCCGATATCCTTAAAATGGCCTTCCAAGCAAAATTATCTGTTTTCGGGCACGCTCTTTTTATTCCCGCCTACATGTTTACTCCCACAAAATGCCGCAATATGAATGCCGATGTGCTTTGGGATGCCCTGTTCGAACACCTCACATCCTTGACTCAAAAATACGCCTCAGAAATAAAAGTATGGGATGTCCTCCATGGCCCAATAAAATACAACGAAATATACGACTTTATCGGCATCGATTGCCTTCCCGAAACATTTCACCGCGTTCATAAAACAGATCCGAATATCATTTGTTTGATCAGCGACTCCGATTCATTGGGCGATTTATCCATTTCTTCGCTCCATGATTTTCAGGAGCTTATTCTATGGCTAAAGAATGAGAACGTCCAATTAGATGGTGTCTCCCTGCAGGCTAATTTTAACAACCTGAATGTGGCTCCACAAACCATGGAAAAACGGCTGGCTGAATTTGCCAATGCCATCCAATTACCGATTCATATCCGTAATTTTGCAGTCAATGAAGAAAAAGAAGACGTCCAGGCGGATATGACACAGGATTTTCTGCTTCTATTCTATGCAGAGCCCGCTGTCGCCAGCATCAGCCTCGGAGAATTATGGTCGCCGGCATTGCTGAATCCACGCTTGGGTTACTACAATGCGGATGGGACGCCAAAAGCAGCAGCACTGACCGCTAAGAGGCTTATTCAGGATACCTGGAAAGCGTCTGTAGACGGCATCACTGCCGAAGACGGTGCCTTCCAAACCTCAGTCTACAATGGGAAATATAAAATTACGATCACATATAAGGATCAGATTATTTCCCGTAATATTGACACGAAAGATATTGATCCTGAAAAACCGATTGTGTTTTATCTGAATTAACAGACTGGAACCGTATTCAAAATTACAACTCAGGTTTGCATTTTATTCACAAATCAAAAAGTCTGTTTCTTCCTTTAACGGATATTCCATCCTTAGAATATATGCGTTATTTGGAATATTAAATACAAACACACTGTCACCCTGGGTAAACTTCTTTTTATAGTTGGTTTCTGTTTCAAATTCGATATTCTCAATAATCCTCGGACTGTTTTTTCCATTGTAAAAAAAACAGCCGAAATCCATGTCGTCAGAAGCCAGCTTGTTTCAGCATATCTAAATTAATCGTCGATTTATGATACGGTTCATGTAATTCCATGACATATTTACCAATAATATCAGCTTCCAAATTGACCTGCGAACCCGCTTTTAATAAATGCAGATTCGTAAAGTCCCACGTATGCGGAATCAAGCATACCGTGACTTTTTCCGCCGTTAATTCCGCAACGGTCAACGACACACCATTGATGGCAATACTGCCCTTCGGCACCAACGGAAATAAATTTGGGTCGGGCCGTGCAATTGTCAGCGCAATATCACCCGTGCGTTTTTGAATTGCAAGAACATTGCCGCAACAATCAATATGACCCGAAACAATATGGCCGCCTAATTTTCCGCCCAAGCGCATCGCGCTTTCCAAATTAACCGCCATGCCCGATTTCAGTTTACCAAGATTACTGCGACTCATCGTTTCATGCAAAACATGAAAAGTGACCATTCCAGCCTCTTTTTCTTCAATCGTTAAACACACGCCATTCACGGCAATACTATCGCCAATTTCAGCATCCTGCGTTAACGCTGTTTTCACGCTCAGTTTCACACTGCCAGCGCCCTGCGAAATACCGCAGACCACGCCTAAATCTTCAATAATTCCGGTAAACATTTTTATAATATCCTGTCCATAGAAAGTCGTCTCCGACCTTTTTGCATTTCATATCCTCAATCGGCAACGCATCCGCCAATCCGGACGGATTTTCGCCTGAAACGACCGGGCGCGATGACCGACCACAAAGTATTTTCGGTGCGACAAAGAAGTAGACTTTATTCACGATCCCCGCCTGCAATGCCGACGCCGCCAATTCACCGCCGCCCTCCAGTAACAACACCGAGCAATTCTCACGGCCTAATTTCGATAAAAATGCGATCCACTCTTTTTGTGTTTGCGGTTTTACGGCTCTGCATTCCGATTTTATACTCAGCGAATCCGGCAATTCACGCGACGTCCAGATATACGGCTTTGGCTGCATGGGCCAATTCTTCGGTGATTTTACTTTTAAGCTAGGATTATCCAGTCGTGCGGTTTCGCCGCCGACCATAATTGCGTCCGCCAATTTTCGAAGTTTCTGTACATAATTGCGTGCGGCTGCGCCCGTAATCCACTGAGAATCTCCCGATTTCGTCGCTATTTTACCGTCCAGCGTCATCGCCATTTTCAGGCATACATACGGCCGTTTTTCCTGAATCCACCAGAAAAAATGCTCGTTTAATAAGCGGCATTCTTTTTCTAAGATATTGCTGGAAACTTCAATACCGCCCTCTCCCAAAATCTTCACCGCCTTACCACGATGATTTGGATTTGCATCCATACAGCCAATAATAACGCGCCGGACTTTGGCCTTCAATAATGCCGAAGTGCAGGGAGGCGTGCGACCAAAAGTGCAGCACGGCTCCAGCGTTACATAAACATCGGCGCCTTCGGCTATCGCGCCGGCACTGCGAAGGGCATTCACTTCCGCGTGTGCTTCGCCGGCTTTTTGATGATACCCCTTCCCGATTAATTTGCCATCCTTCACAACGACAGCACCCACCATCGGATTCGGCGAACAAAGCCCGCGTCCTTTTTTTGCCATTTGGAGCGCTTTACGCATCCAGTACTCATCAGACGAAATCATCCATTCACACCCCAGAAGGTTTTTCTATTTTAAATAAGTTATCTTTTTTTGCGATTTTTTTTCTTCGATGCCTTCGCCATTTTTTTGCGCGCATTTCGTTTTTCTTTATCTTTCGCTTTATTTATATTGCTTCGGCTATTTCCTTGCGGGGCATTATAATCGCCCATCATTTGGCTCATATTGCTCATATCCGGGAGCGCACCACCATTCATCATATTGCCGAGTTGCTCCATCTTATTACCTTTACTCAGCTGAGACATCATTTTGCGCATTTCTAAAAATTGTTTAATCGTGCGATTCACTTCCAGCAAGGATGTCCCGCTACCTTTTGCGATACGCTGGCGCCGTGTTGCGGTAATAAGATCTGGCACGCGGCGTTCGGCGGCAGTCATACTGCAAATCACGCCCTCGGTTTTTTTAAACACATCATCATTCAGCATTTCTGTCGGGATCTTATTCGCTCCTGGGAGGAATTTCAGCAGGGACATCATTCCGCCCATCCGGCGCATTTTTTGCAGCTGGCTTAAGAAATCATCGAAGCCGAACGTACAATCCCGCATTTTCTTTTCGAGTTCTTCGGCCTCTTCCTCTTTCATTTCTTCGCTCGCGCGATCCACCAATGAAAGGATATCCCCCATACCCAAAATTCGGGAAGACATCCGTTCCGGGTAGAAGACCTGCAAGTCCGGGATCTGCTCACCGACAGTTACAAATTTAACCGGTTTCCCTGTACAATGGCGCATGGATAATGCCGCACCACCGCGAGCATCGCCATCCATCTTCGTCAAGATAATACCCGTAATATCCAGCGCATCATTAAAATGCTCCGCAACCGATACTGCTTCCTGCCCCAATGCCGAATCGGCAACCAAAAGTATTTCCTGTGGATGAGTCCTATTCTTAATATCAATAAGTTCCTGAACCAGTACTTCATCCACCTGCAAACGCCCGGCCGTATCTAGAATAACAACATCTCGTTTTTGTCGTTTTGCCTCTTGCACAGCCGCC
This sequence comes from Lentisphaeria bacterium, assembly GCA_041669565.1. Taxonomy (GTDB): domain Bacteria; phylum Verrucomicrobiota; class Lentisphaeria; order Oligosphaerales; family Oligosphaeraceae; genus JBAYAV01. The sequence goes on along the minus strand of JBAYAV010000246.1, from coordinate 425 downwards.
ATCGCAATTTGCGGAACCACTTTACATTCGCGATCCGTATAGACTGGGAGACTAAGCTCATGGCCTAAGACCTCCAACTGATCAATCGCGGCGGGACGCTGTATATCACATGCAGCAAATAGCACACTTTTTTTATACTTTTTTTGCAAAAACTGCGCGAGTTTTGCTGCCGTAGTTGTTTTACCACTACCCTGCAAACCGCAAAGCATAATAACCGTCGGTTCGCCATCCAGTTGAAGATCTGTGACATCGCTACCCATCAGCGTTGTTAAATGGTCGCTGACTATTTTAACGGCCTGCTGCCCGGGGCTAACGCCTTTCAGGACTTCTTGACCAAGGCATTCCTGACGCACTTCTTCCACAAATTTCATCACCACATTATAATTTACATCGGCGTCCAGCAATGCTAAACGGATTTCTTCCAT
>JBAYAV010000245.1:0-5100 GCA_041669565.1 Lentisphaeria bacterium | reverse complement strand
GGGCGACCCTTGTGGTCGCCCAAAATAATAATGATGTGGTTACCCAATAAAATGCGACACGACCGAAAAAGGGCAACCACAAGGGTTGCCCCTACAATAATTCAAACATCCCGTTATTTTGAAAATTTTCTCGTAGCGGCGCACGGACGTGCGTCGTTTTGATTTCAAACATCGGTTGTTTGGGCGACGTCTTTATCCTTAATTCAAACATCACGTTATTTTGAATATTTTCTCGTAGAGACGCACGGCCGTGCGTCTCTGTATCCCCCCCCCAAGACGTCGGAACGGAGACATCACTATTATACCGATAAAAACAAAATTATGAACGATAAATACCACCATAAATATAGAACAAAATCAAAACACCTATAATATTTTAAAAAAAGGTTTTTGTTTTTGTTTTATAAAGAAGAGGGAAGAATTCAAATATATTTGGCAAAAAAAATATTTGTTTTATACCCATTGTCAATGACAAAAAAAAGGCCCATTATTTTAGGGGCTGTTCAGAAATAACCTTTACATTTGCCCAATTCTCGTGAATGCTTTTTGTGCCGCCAACCTCGTCACATACCTGAGGGTATGCTCCTCGTTGTCAGCCCCAAAATCAAATCATGATTTTTTCGGCAAATTGTCAAGTTAATTTTTTTACAGCCCCTTACGCCTTTTTTATTTTTTGTTTTACTAAAAAACAAAAAATAATTAGATTTTACAACATCTTTTTTTATGATAAATGATTTGTTCTTTCTCAAAAAGGGTTTTTTTGTTCCGCCACTATTTTAACAGAATTGTGCTTCCCCGATTTAAAGAATGAACCCATATTATTGTGTCTTACAAAAACATGGGAAGAATTCAGGTAAATACACAGAAGCACGTTTTCAAGGATCGCATATCGATAAAAGCCTAAAAAAACCCGCAAAAACAACAATTGCTTTTGCGGGTGATTTATTTATTATTTATTCTGATTATTTTTCTTTTATAATCCCAGTAACATCAATGACAGGCCGGGACCAATTCTTTATACGATAGGCTTTCCCGGTGACTTTGACATTGGAATGAACCCAGTCTTGCAATTGAATATGACTGCTGCGTAAATAACAGATGGGTATTAAAGAATTTTTTTCCCGAATGCATAACGCATGCGTTGCATAGCGTGAGGACTTTGCCCCGAGGCTGATAACAAACCCATCCCACGTTTCTGCCTTTGGTTTCACTGCCTCTTTGGGGTCTGCAGGAACAAAAGTCGGCTGCTCAGTATCTGTTTGACTCAAAGACTGATTTTCGGTAGAAGTTTTTTCGGCGGCCACTTTTTTCTCGCGTTGTTTTAATACTACCCGATTTTTCAGGGGCTGTTGTTTGGGGCTTTCTTTTTTGATTTCAACAGGTGTCTTGACTGCGGCCACTTTTTCTTCTTTTGGTTCCGGTGCCTTTAGAGCTTCCGGCTTCGCGGAGGCATCCTCTTTTTTTGCAATAACAGCTATTGGAGCCTGCTCAGCTATTGTGGCTTGTTCCGCTTTTTCGGGCTTTGGCGTAACTTTAATAATGGAAGCTTCTGCTGTCTTCTTTTCAGCAACATCCACCTTTTCGGGCATTGTTGTCTTTTCCGAATTTTTTATTTTGGAATCCAATTCTTTTTGTTTTTTTGAAATCGCGGCTATTTCTGTTTCTTTTGCTTCCACGATCTTCTGGGCTTCAAAAGCCAGCAATTTCTGTTTTTTTGCTTCCTCATTTAGATCCTGATTTTCTTTTTTATACTGCTCAATTTTAAGCGCCAGGCTTTGTTTTTCCAGCTGTGCGCGTTCTGCTTCGGCCTTCATTAATAAGATTTTAGCATTTTCTTCTTTTGCGCTGGCGGTCATTTTTTCCCGTTCCAAACGAAGGATCTCGACCTTTTTTGTCGCCATATCGACTTCTTGCTGAATCTGGTTAATAATTCTGGTGATTTCTTTTTGTTTCAGCTCGGTTTCTTTTTGTTTTTTTTCGGCATCGATAGTGTTTTTTAGTGCTTTTTCAGCTTGGATAACCGCCTCTTTTTCTGCGTCTGACAGCAATTCTGCCTCATTTTTGGCCATCTCGGTCTGTTGTTTTGCTTTCATCTGGGCTTCTTTTAATTCTGCCGCGGTTTTTTTTGCTTCGTTTTCCCATTTTTCACGCTCGGCTGCCACATTCTTTGCTTTGAATTCAGCTTCTGCTTTCTGCCGCAATAAGCGCTCCTGCTCCTGCTGAAATGCTAAATCCGCCTTTTCACGCTCGCTTTTTGCCAGCGTGACTTTTGCCTCCGCTTCGGTTTTCAATGCCTGATAGCGCGCGGATTTCGCCTGTAATTCTGCCAGCTCTTTTTTGTCTTGCTCGGCATTCTGCTGCAACTGATCCGCCTCACTCTTTAATTTGGCTAATTTTTGATTCTCCTCAGATAACTTCCCAAGTTGAAGCGCGTGCTCTTCCTTTACAGCAGTCCGTTTTGCAATAAATTCTTCGGACATCTTCACATCCGGAACTGCTTTCGGAATAGAAACAACTCTCTCGGTTGTCGCAGCTATGTCCTCTTCGGTCTTTTGAACAAAACCACTGCTTACCCAGCCAGTTGCATTATCCGGGGCGTAAACAGCACGCCAATGATCCTTGACCGGCGTGTCAATGATCGTTAAAGACTGCCCCTTGCGAACGCGATAAAAAGCCGTGAACACCTTCCCAGGACCCGCATGTAAATCGGTTAATTCAGCTAAAACAACACCAGAATTATCAATATTATTTTCCGGGACCCAGCTGACAATCTTACCATCCGGTAAATCAATTTCCAGCCAGTCATCCTTTTCCGAAATAATCTTAACTTTGTCTCCTTTCGAAAGCTGACCAATTCGCTCAAAATACGCCGCGGGCTTCGCACGAATAATTAATACATCCGCTGAAACATCTCCGCCAGCCGCATAAACAGAAGCAAATGGCAAGCAAAAAAAGAACAAAACAAAACTTAAAAATTGGACACTCTTTTTCATTAATTCCCTCATCTTATTTCATCCTTTTCCATGGGTCATTATATATAAAGTACACATACAAAATAATATACTACTCTTTTCCATTCCAACAATAGGTACAAAGCTTTTCTTTCGGAAAACCAATCGCCTTGATCATATCATCAAATGTCTGATATTTTAAACTCGCTAATCCCATCTCTTTCCGAATGCTTTCAATCATCTTCTTATAACGACACGTGGACGAATCGGTATATTCGTCTAAATGAGCATCACTGCTGCCCTCTAACTTGGCAACTGCACGACGCGCAATGAGCTCCATCGGTGTGCGACTCGGCGAGAAATTCAAATATTTGCACCCGTACATAATCGGCGGACAGGCGGATCGCATATGGACTTCTTTTGCGCCGAGCTCCGGCAGTCTGGCAAAGGTGTCGCGCAACTGTGTGCCGCGGACAATGGAATCTTCACAAAACAGCAGCTTTTTCCCCTTAATAAAATCTAAAATCGGGATGAGCTTCATCTTGGCGACATGAAGACGCTGATCTTGCCGATCCGAAATAAAACTTCTCGCCCACGTTGGGGTATACTTTACATAGGAACGCATATATGGCACATGGGATTCGTTGGCATAGCCAAGCGCATGCGCGGTGCCGCTGTCTGGAATTCCGGCAATGGTGTCGACTTCCAGGCCCTTATCGCGCTTTGCCAGCATTGCGCCGCAGTTATAACGGGCGTGCTCGACATTGATGTTTTCGTAACTGGAAGCCGGGAAACCGTAATAGATCCACAAGAAGGCACAGAACTTCATCTGTTTGCGCGGTGGCAGGATGGTTGTTATGCTGTCCGGGGTCATGCGAACAACTTCTCCGGGGCCAAGCCAGCGTAGGATTTTATAGCCGAGATTATACAGCGAGCAGGATTCAAAGGCTGCTGCGTATGCGCCGTCTTTTTCGCCAAGAACAATAGGTGTACGTCCCCAGCGATCGCGCGCTGCGATAAGGGCGCCGTCTTCTGCCAAAATCAGCATCGAGCAAGAACCCTTGATTTTATCCTGAGCATATTGAATGCCATCGGCAAAATTGTCTTTTAGGCTGATCAGTCGTGCTACCAGCTCTGTAGGGCTCACATCATTTCCGTACATTTCAACATAATGCGCGTTGTGATTTTGTAGTGCGTCATTTTGGAGTTCGTCGAGATTACTAATAAGTCCCACGGTTGTAATACCGAAGCTGCCGAATTTGCATTTAATAATCAGCGGCTGGCTATCGCTATCGCTGATGCAGCCGATGCCGCTGTTTCCATGCAGCTTTTCTAAATCGCCGTCGAATTTTGCCCGGAATTGATCATGGCGTAGGCGGTGTATGATTCGGCACAGGCCGTCGTTTTTATCTTTCACCAATAGGCCACCGCACATATTGCCTAAGTGTGAATGGTAATCTGTTCCATAGAATAAATCCGCAACACAATCTTCATGGCCAACAACGCCAAAAAATCCGCCCATTATTTTTACCCTTTTTGAACTTAAGCTGATTTGCAGTTAAGTTTTTTTTTGATTTGAAAAGAAAGTCTAAATATATTGTTTTTTCGTGAAAATTCAATAAAAAATGACTCGAACTTAAAACTTTTTTGTAAATTTGATTTTTATGGGGCAGTGATCGGATCCCATCACGTCATTGCAGATTTCGGATTCTTCGACGGAGTCCATAAATCCTTTATTGACGCAATGATAATCGATTCTCCAGCCGATGTTTTTGTCTCGCGCATGAAACCGATAACTCCACCAGCTGTATTTTTGTTCTTGCGGATGCAGTGTTCGAAAGGTATCACAGAAGCCCGCATTTAAAAATTGAGTCATCCATTCCCGCTCTTCGGGTAAATAACCCGGATTTTTGCTGTTTGATTCTGGATGGGCTAAATCAATGGGCTCATGAGCCACATTATAATCACCGCATAAAATGATATTCTTTCCCGCGGAAGTCAGCTCTTTGCATTTTTCCATAATCGTATGGCAAAAATCCAACTTGTAATCAAGGCGGGCGCCTTCACTCTGGCTATTTGGAAAATAACAGTTCAATAAACAGAAATCCGGATAAAATAAGATCTGCCCACGGCCCTCCTGATCAAAATC
>JBAYAV010000244.1:0-5100 GCA_041669565.1 Lentisphaeria bacterium | reverse complement strand
TCATACTTCCGACTGGGAATGATTCATTGTTTTCAAGCCAATCAGCACAATACATGACTGGTTCACGACTGGAAACCATGTAGCATGATAGCATAAACAGCTCTTGCCAGTAATCTGGAGAGCCTGCCTGAAGAGCATCAATGAGCCCGATACTTTTTGCAATGCGAGACAAAAACTGAAAGAGACCATAGGAACGAACTGTGGACTTCTTGATATCTTCAATTGAGAATAACTTCTCAGTCGGATAAATCTCAAGGGATTGTCCTTTCGCTTGTAACTTTTCCAGATACTCAGGCTTGTAAATTTTTTGACCAGCAGTATTAAGCTTGCCAATGGAGGTCCGCTTTTGTTTGACCTTTCCGTTTTCTCGATATCCTTCTATAAAGTAGATGTACTTGTAATTACCAACAGTCTGAATGTATTCGTATCCCATAGATTACTCCCCTTTTGTTGTTATAAATATTATAACAACAAAAGGGAAATCAAGGCGGAGAAGTATGAAACATGGGTATTTCTTACAGAAAATGCCATAATTCAGGCTATATTACAGTGTTGTTAAAAAACATGGCGGGATTTTAGGTATTAATTGTATGCTTTCATTCATGTCCATTCCACCTGTTTTATTTTATCCTAAATAATTTAACAGGTAATAGCCTTTTTTCAATTATCATAAAAAGGGGCGTTCAATTAGACAGTTTTACTGAGCTCTGATTTTCATGAAGGTATAAAAAATATCTGAGGCGAGAAAAATTTATTTTTGATTTTTATCGCTATTTGTTGCTGAAAGGGGTTGACAAATAACAAAAATGAGATTATATTTTCTATACCGTAAACCGTATTGAGTATTACAAGGAACTTGTAGAAATGGGCACACTGAAAACTGATATTATCAAGCAACTGATCGTCCGCTATATTCGTGATACAAATATGCATAAAGGCGATGCGTTGCCATCGCAGGATTTTTTCCGCCGTTTTTTTAAATGTGGAATGACGACCGTTTCTGCTGCAATTAATGACCTAAAAAATGACGGTGTTCTTCAAGTATACGACAAAGTTGGCGTATTTGTAATTGATCCCAATGTGGACGGACATGCAGGTAGAGTAATTGGAATCACAGCTAAATATGTGGAAGGTTCGCCCTATTACAGTTCTTTACTAGGAGCTCTTCAGATGAACCTAATCCGCAAAGGTTGTCAAACTCAAATTTTCTGTTGTAATGATAAAAATAAAAATTCTTTTTCCTTTTCAATTGATGATTTTTCAGGATTGCGCCGTTGTATCAAATCCAATGAATTAGATGCGGTAATGCACTTAGATGACTTCAAGTCTTCAATGTTTAATCTTCTGGAAAAGAAAAAAATTCCAGTATTTTTTGTAGGCAATATTGGGATTTCACCGGATGGCTTGTTTTACGATCAACAATCAATGTTACACGACATGTGTTTAAAATTGCGTGAAATAGGCGCGAAACGTCCGGGATTGTATATTCAAAGTCCCATTAAGAAATATCTTGAAGGCATATTTATAGAAGAAACAAACAGCAAAGGTATCATTTATTCCGATAACTCTACAAGCGGATGCGAGTCTGTTGCCAGAGAACTAATTGCAATGAATGATGCGGAACGACCTGATGCAATGATTTACATGGACGACATCCATGCTCAGCAGATTATCTGCATACTTGTGCAACATTTACCCTATGATAAAATTCCCCGTTCAATCATTCTCCGGAATCGCCAGCTGATGCTTTCATATCCGGTTTCCGATCCAATTTTTTATAGTATCGACCTGGTGGAAGTTGCAACAAAGGCGGTCGAACTTCTTTTGAACACCCTCAAGAACGAGAATCTTCATGCTGGTCATAATTTTTATGCTTTGCAAGAAGATATAGAAAACATGTCAATAAAAATGAATGATAAAATTTAAAACATAAAATGGTTTTAAAAATATAAATTCCTAATCTGAGCACAAACAACTGCTTAATGATAGTATACAATAAAATAATAGTAAAGGCAATAGATTTTAATCAACTACAGGAGGTTTTAGCAAATTTTTAAGGATTGACGGCTGAAATGTGTTTTTCAGCGGGACAAATTTTAATATTAACGGAGGATAGAATATGGAAAAAATAGCGGGAAATCCGCACGTACGGTTCTGTGAGAGGTAGTTATCAACATCTCTCGTGGGTTCATAATAAACAAAAAACTATGAAGGTATTATAATGTCTACTCGACAATGTTGTTATAAAATTAACACGGGATTTTAGGTTAGAATAGTTTGTGGAAATGACTGATTAAGAGTAAAAAAAAAATCAAAAGGAAAACAAATGATGAAAAAACAAAATTTTGTAGTACGTATCTTTACGTTAATTGAACTGCTAGTCGTAATTGCAATTATTGCTATTTTAGCGTCAATGCTGCTTCCGGCGTTGAGTAAAGCACGAGAAAAAGCAAAAAGCATTACCTGTGTTAATAACTTGAAACAAGTCGGAATGATGTTTAAATTTTATGAAAATGATAATGATGATTTTCTGCTATTTGACATATATGATCAAAATCAGTGGATGGAGACATATAAATCAAAAGGATATATGGATAATTATTCCTGCTGTGTTTGCCCTTCCGTATATCCTTTTCATCCTCTTAACGATGGATCATGGGCGAGTATGGTTGACACGTACGGGCTCATCATACCCATAGGAATTTTGCATAATAACCGCACTTTTTCATATAATATAACGACGGGTCCTATATCAAATTATTCAAAAGGCTATGATACTAAAAAGATCAAATTTCCTAGTGATTTTATTGCCGCTGGGGATAGCTTGAATGCAGACATGACAGCCCAGTGTTCATTCGTCTTTGCCGTACATCCTAGTCAGCCTCATTTTAATTTAAGCGCTCATGGAAATAATGGTAATTTTCTTTTTGAAGACGGCCATGTTTTCGCCATTGATAACATCACGGCTCTCAGAAAATTCTTGATGAAAAATCCATCGGCGGATTCTGCCGGCTATACAACAGCAGACCGAACAGTATATGCAGCTAAAAATTATGTTCAAATATCACTTTAAGTAAATTCACATTACAGTCTGCTAAAAAAACTTTTTTGCCACAGCTGTCCCATAACTACTGAAATCGCCTAATTTATGGACGCAGTCAAACACAACGGTGTTAAGTTTTACAAGATATCTTTTTTGTGTGTAAAAATATATTGAGAGAAGATGCGTTTTTGTTGATATTTCACAAACATTCGATTGGGAACAGGCGCACGTGTCTAGGCGCCGTTACGAGAAAATGATCAAATTTACCGTCAAGCTATGGGACGGCTGTGCTTTTTTGTAGACTTTTTGAAATTACAAAAAGGGCATTTTACATACAAAAAATATAAATTTAACCAAAATATTACAAAAAAAAACAAACTAAAACAGAACGGATTGATTTTCAAGGAAAGCAATGGATAAAATGATGTGGAGAAATGAGGAAAGCAGAGGGTTAATGCCCTGAAAATGAGGTCCTGATTAAATTTAGACTAAGTTTTGCCGGAAAGACAAACAACAAAAACAAAAACCGACTAAGCTGGCTGGAAAAATTAGAATCGAGACCGAAAGGTCAAAGAAATCAATAGAAGATAAATGAAGTAAAATAATTTTTCAAATATAAATCACTAACTAGGGTGGAGTTTACAATGTTTATTAAAAGGACTGTGTTGTTGTCGTTGTTGTCGTTTCTTTTTCCCATTATTTGCGTCGGGGAGATTCTCGCCGATGCGGGGAAGAGCGATTATTCTATTGTTGTTGCAAAGGATGCGATTCCGGCGGAACAGACGGCGGCAAAAGAACTGCAATCGTTTTTGAAACAGATTGCCGGAGTAGAGTTGCCGATTGCGGCACAGACTTCCGGTCTGGCGATTTTCGTTGGCCAGTCTCCGCAGAGTGCTGCCGCACTTGAAATTTCTGATTGGAACTCCATGAAGCCGGATCAAATCGTACTCAAGACTGTGGGAGGCAACCTCTATTTGGTCGGAGACCGACCGCGTGGATCGTTGTATGCCGTGTACGAGTTGCTTGAGCGGGAGTTTGGCGTTCGATTCTGGACAGCCGATGCCGTGCAAGTTCCGATGAAGAAGAAGATCGAATTGCCGAAGTTGAATTATTGTTATGCTCCTGCCTTTCAAGTTCGTGCGGCAGGGTATAAACGGATTCGTGCGTTTCCTACGGCAGCTCGGATGCGAAATAATGGCTTTGGGATTTCTTCCGATATGAAATGGGGCGGAAATGTTCCCCTGTTGGGTTGGGCGCATACTTTCGGTCAAATGATTTCGGAAAAGCGCTGTTTTCAGGTTCATCCCGAATGGTTCGCTCTGCGTAATGGAAAAAGATTGGGGACCCGTAGCCAGCTTTGTCTCACGAACCCGGAATTGCGCGGTGAACTAACCCGTGCGGTGTTGGAACGATTGCGTAAACATCCCGGAACACGCTTCATTTCAGTTTCCCAGAATGACAATGGCAATTTATGCCAATGTGAAAAATGTTCCGCCTTCATCAAGGCGCATGGTACCCCCGCGGACTTGTTGCTTGATGCGATTAATGAAGTCGCCGCAGCTGTGGCGAAAGAATTTCCTGGCGTGTTTGTTGAAACTCTGGCATATAACGCTACCCGGTGTCCGCCGAAAACCGTGAAAGCGGCCGACAATGTGGTGATTCGCTATTGTACCATTGAGGCCAATCCGTTTTATCCGCTGGATTCCTCCCAAAATCGGATTTTGTGTGATAACCTCGCAGGTTGGCACAAGGTTGCAAAACATCTGATGATCTGGAATTATGTAACTAATTTTACGAAGTATTATCAGCCTCATCCGAATTGGAATTTTCTCGCATCTGATTTGCGACTTTTTCGTAAATATGGAGCGATTTCCATTTTTGAACAGGGATCTTGGAATGGTGGCGGTGCAGTTGCGGATCTCGCCGACCTTCGCGCCTGGCTTGTCAGCAAGCTGTTGTGGAATCCGGATTTGGATTCCGATGCCTTAATCGAAGAATTCGTGGCAGGTTATTACGGTCAAGCCGCCGATGCGGTTCGTTTGTATCTTCGGTTGGTG
>JBAYAV010000243.1:0-5109 GCA_041669565.1 Lentisphaeria bacterium | reverse complement strand
GCTTAATTTTTATGCTTCGTTGTTCAAAAAAGAAACAAGGTTATATTTGGTTTGATGTCGTTAAATTAGAAAAATAATTTAAAAACAACAAAAAGAAAAGCAATTTATAATGATTAAAAAAAATAACACCCGTTTTTTTTCTTATCGTTCTTTTTTACCAGAGTTTAAAGCGATGAAAGAATTTAGTCGTGCAGGCGTAAATACAGTTTGTATTTTTCCGGCCAATACAGATAATTCTTTGGGAACTCTATATTCTCAATATCCGCCGGTATGGCGGTGGTTCGGGAAATATGATTTTGCGTCTCTCGACAAACAATTTGATGATGTTTTAGCCATAAATAAAGACGCCGCATTTATTTGTATGATTGATTTAAATACTCCTATATGGCTTCAACGTCAAATGACCACTCAAGGTGACAGTAGTGAATGTGAGAGTTTTTCCATGCTTAGTTGCGCTTGCGCGAACCCAAAATGGGTCAACAACACTATGGAATACCTTGAAGCATTTATCGGTCATATGGAAAAACGTTACCCCGAACAGATCGAGGCGTATTTACTTGCTTGCGGACAGACGGATGAATGGATGGATTATAGTCGAGGAAGCGCCGGTAGACACAAAACGAAGGCTTGGGAGCAATGGCTTGCCAAAAAAGGCAAAGCCGTGATTCCAGTACCGTCGTTTGATCGTCTTGATACGGCTAGTTTTGAGAACTTCATCCGGGATCCAGAAAAAGAACAGGATATCATCGATTATGTACAATTTACAGGTGATGTTATTGTGGATGCCATCTTGACTTTTTCTAAAAAGGCTCGTGAACTTATTCCTGCTCATCGGCAGATCGGCATGTTTTTTGGATATGTTTTGGAATTAACCTTTCAGCGCATGGTTTTTGGGGGGCATTTGGAATATGAACGTCTTTATGAATCAGAATATATAGACTTCTTTATCAGTCCAGGCACTTATGGAGCTCGTCCTATTGGTGAAGGGAGCGGTTTTATGGTTCCCAATGGCACTCGAGTTCGATATAATAAAGGCTTTCTGCATGAAATGGATCACCGAACCCCTACTTATAATTGCAGTTTAGATAAATTTGTTTCTATTGGCTGCGTGGTTCCGTGGAAAGACCAAGCCGACGTCAATGCCGGGTTAAAACGAGAATTTTCTCTAGCTATTATTAATCAAATATCACTTTGGTGTTTTGATATGTGGGGTGGAGTTTTTAAAACACCGGAGACGATGAAGCTCATTGAACAAAGCAAAAAAATTTGGGATAAATACTCTTCAATACCACAACAAAGTAAAGCCGAAATAGCCTTAATCGTTGATCCGCAAAGCGCGCGTTATATCAACGACAATAACACGCTGGTTGGGAAAATTAATCATGATACAAGAAATAAACTAAATCAGGTGGGTGCGCCATTTGAAGTTTTCTCATTTAACGACATCCCATATGTAAATTTAGATTCCTATAAACTCATTGTTTTTCCTGGACTTTTTACGATAACTCCGGAGAAAATGGCGGTTCTTAAAAAATATGTTTTAAATCGCAACCGTACTGTTTTATTTGCCTATGCACCTGGTATTTGTGACGGTAAAAACCTTGACACTAGCCGTATTGAAAAGTTAACTGGTTCTCCGTTTAATAGTCCGGAACTTCGTGTTGTTCCGCAATCAGGATGGACTGCCGCGTATCTATCTAAATATGAAAATATGAACTCCGCAATGTTAAAAAAATTAGCATTTGAAGCTGGAGTTCATATTTATTGTAAAGAAGAAATCCCGGTATATGCAAGCAATCGCTTGCTAATGGTTCATACAGCTAATGGTGGCAAGCTAAAAATAAAGTTGCCGCAATCCTATGCAAAAATAAAAGAATTGTATTCCAATCAAATCGTAGCCCAAAATACTGCTGAATTTAATTGTGAATTTAAATCACCGGATACTTTGATTTTTGAACTGTCGCCTGATAATTAATTTGTTGATATAGGATGAATTCACAGCAAAATTTTAAAAAAATAGACGGTAAAACCTGTTGTTTTGGTTTAATTTATTGAAGATCGAGAAACTTGGCAATATCAGTGCATGGGACTTGTCATGCCTATAGAGGGAGTCTTCTCTTAGACCCTACAGCAGGGGGATTCGATTATTCTGGATTTTGGTGAGTCATCGGTTGGTTATGTCTTCTTTCCAGTGTGTGCGGGGGCAAGACTTTTGCATGCATTCCTATGTATACTTATTTCATTCAGCCGAATTGCCGTATGAATTGTTGAAACATCCAGATGATTTTAGTACTGAATATTGTTGTTTCTGGATTCAGGATGAACATATTCGTTTTGATTTTAAACTTTTCATATCTTAAGATAACTACAAGTATTGTGAGCGCATGCGCATTCGCAAACTTTTGGATGTTATGGCTTACCGGCTGGGGTGCCAGTAACGTGTTGATATTTACTGCACTGGTTTTCGCTAGTTGCGGTAGAATATCAGAAAGCCAAACTTTAAAGTCGATTTTATTCTCTTTGCAAGTCATAACCAGGCTGTTGATGATTGTTGCCCATTTCCCACCGCGTTTATTAACGACAGATTGTCCGTTTTTGCGCTCGAGAGCCGAGGGGCGAATAGTGTTTTCGGTGGAATATCCTAACATTAGGATATTTCGCTGAAAGAGGAGTGCGTTCGCTTGTAATAATAAGAAAAACGAGCTTTGGAACCCAAGGGAAAGTCAGACAAGTTCTGGGCAGTGTACTCGGGACAGTGAAAATATGTGGAGGCGACACTTGCTAATTCATATGCGATGTGCTTTGCGCGAAAAGTAAGGATAAAAATGCTGATATCTGCCAATTTTTGCTGCCAAAATTATATTGAAACAGAAAGCAAAGGCGTACTGTGCCGATACAACTGGAAATATAATTACGCTTTTCGGCTTACCCAGCTTCACTGACGTATTATTAACAATAGGTAGCAAATCCGTCGTAATTGTTCAAATAGAGCAGTAACCCGTAATTGCGGCGATAGACTTTTGGTTTTTCCACCCGTCCCTGAGGATTGCCGTAACACCAGATCCGGTGATTTTTCCCGTGCTATTTGGCCGCCTTGCTTTGGAGTGAAACTCCGGCGTAGATGACTAAATCCAGAATATCGCCCACGAGGTTAAAACTGCTTTTGTCATTAGTGTCTTTCGGACCGTAGCAGGAAGAAACAAAGATCTTTCCCCCCGCATCGTGAATCGTCTGCCAGATCCGGCGTTATTTTCGTAAAGCCTCCCTCTGTTGTTCGTCAATCTCGTAAAAGTGGACATCGCGATGTCCGCAAACGTCTTGAACAATATCCAGGATTTGTTTCACTTTTTTCTGAATACGATCCAACGCCTCGGGTGTATCCGCAAGACCTTCGCCTAAATTCGATTCCGAACCGAGAAGAAACAGCGGTCGGTTCACGAGCCCGGCTTCCTGCCGCAACTTCAAAATCCGCCAAAATTCATCCACATTCCATTTTGCATCTGGTAACACAGTGGATTGCTTATGCCGTGTCGGGAAAGATTGTTTAATTCGTTGCGGTACCCTGCCAAGGTCCGGTGATGTGGTGTGATGTCGCCTTTGCTTTTGGGATCGATGATACTAACATGGTAAATGCTGGGAACAAAGTCGCGTTGCAGATCGTAATTGGTTTTTGGTTCTGCCAGTCGAAACGGCAGAAGCTTGACAGTGATTTCAATAGAGCATCTTTGATTGTGTTTCATCTTAATCTAAAGTATTGGGATATGGCTAAAATGCCCATGAAGAAATAGTATCCGATTTGGTCTGCTTCTGCAACTTTTGTAATGCGAGATTTGAAAGTTTTTAGAAAAGGTATTTTTTCAGCAGTCTACTTCTTGCATCTGTGGCAGCATATATTGTGAACATCAGGATTTAGCCAAAGAGCGTTTTTGCCGATTGGCAGTCCAGTTGCCACCTTGGTGCCACGTTTGTATACAAAAACCTGGGTAGCGCCAAAGCGGATAACTATGACATTTGCGTACAATCCTTTTCTTTACCATTACGTCGTGGTAATGGAAACTTACATGGTTGAAATCCTGAATCCATTGTGTATGATATAGTATGCTTCTTGATATGGTATCTCTTGTTGTAGTGTGGTAATAACATCACCATAATGCCATGTTAATTCTTTTGATCGCATAGTATTTCATTTTAATAAATCGTAGAAGAACGTTTTTAATCCTGTTTTTTTTGAATTATTAGAGTGCCAAAGCGTTCTGGTGTAAAATGATTTTCTCTTAAAACTGGAGACCAGCATAAATAAGTTTGCCCCTCATCAACCACATGACTGCGGTAAAAATTGGCCTTTCGTTCTTGCCCGGGCGTGAGACTAACTTCGGCCATCGGATTGGCAATTTTAACGATCCAGCGATCTTTTTCAATTTTTATCACGGTGCGTGCCGAACTATTCCACGAAAGATCTAAAAATTTATCAAGAGGATGTCGCGCATCCCAAAGGGCACCAGAGCTGTTAATAACAAATTGAAATCCTGTTTCGGGATGTTCTTTATCGGGCATTAAATAGATTTCTATACAGTCACCTATCAACTCCGAGATTGCTACCTCGGGCGGAACCTTCGCAATCAGGTAGACCGGGCTACGTTCACCAATTTGCACTGACGCCGAATTGAAGGAACAGAACGCTCTATGAGTCCTACCATGCCTTGACGGACACTCATTGGTAGGGCCCCAATTTTTTTCACAGCCAGTTGTTCTTCATTTCGATGTGCCCAATCTTTTCAAAAAGTCTTGCCTGTTCTTTAGATTTCTTGTTGTTTTTGTGCTTACCACCGCTGCCCTCAAATACACAAGAGGCGTTTTGTAAAACCTCCTTCTTACTAATCTGGTTGTCCTGATCGGTATTGAAGACATCGGACCTGCCAGCACACAGCGCCCTCTCGCAGGACTTTGACACAAAACGCCAAATCCATCATCGGGTGAGCCGTATATTCCAAAGTCGATACGGGGAAATTTTGTGCTGAGAGTCTGTCACGCTCAAACCCCGTTTTCGATGTTGATAAACTGCTTTCAGTCCCATTTGACGCATTAACCGACGATTGCCGCAATGTTCCT
>JBAYAV010000242.1:0-5137 GCA_041669565.1 Lentisphaeria bacterium | reverse complement strand
GCCTTCTTTTTCTAGACTTATTCTTACCGCGCAATCTCATCGCATCAATGCGCATATTACGGCATACGCCCCAGAAAAACGGCTAAAGACAACTGTTGTTGAAGACGCATCCGCTATTATAGATGGTCAGTTCTCCGTCTATATCGGCAAAAAAAGTCCGAAAAAAGTTTACTTAGCCCCCCATAAAACAGCGGTTTGTTATAGTGTTGAGAATGGATACATTCATATTCATGTGCCAATATTTAAGGGTTATGCCCTCATTGTAATAGAATATTAAAGATTGCAGAAAAGCAATAGCACGGTTTTTTACCCAAGAAAAGGAGGTCCACAAAAAAATGGATATGCAAGAAGTTTCAAAATTAGCGAACATTCTGCAGCCGTCGATAGAGCAAATTATTAATGATTTAAAATCCCCTTTGAGTTGTTACATTTCGGCAGGGATGGAAGAGACCTCAGATGTGATAAATTTAGCAAATGGGATTTAGCTACAAAACGATTTTCAGACCCCGCACAACTTGCTTGATACTGCATAGACTTCATTGCATCGAGTTTTAAAAGCAAAAAAATCCCCCTAAATTTAAATGGAAAATTACTGCACTTTCAGCAAAACAACGGGGTATTGCAAGAGGGATTTATTCTAGACATTCATTCTAAGGGTCCTGTTATTACAGCCTCGGATACCGAAGGACTGCGTCCTGCGATTTTTTTTAGAAGATCGTCTTACCGGATGCTATAGTACCGCATATTCCAAGGGCATTGGTAGCGGAAGCCCTTTGTCAAGCATCGTATTTCGCGTTGTTTTTTTGGGCCGGCCTACTGCGCCCCGTTTTTTATGGATAAATTATCCAACGAGGTTGATTATTATCCCGAAGAACATTGAAACAAGCTTGCCCATGAAAGCATCAATGGCCTTTGGCTTTCCATGTATTTCAAGGATTTGCCCTCCCGTTTTTTCCCAACATATAGAGCGGATCTCGAGAAACGCAGGAACAAATTACAATTAACAATTGATCGCTGTCTTCACTATGGAATTAAGATCTATATTTTTTTAAGCGAGCCCAAACTTTTTGGCGACACCACATATTCGATTCCTCTGGAAGATGTCAAAAAGGGCTCTAATTTATTGGCCCCCAACGCGGTCAATTTCATCGATTTTGCACCTCTTCAGAATCCGGCCTGCAATGTCTGGGTGAATCCATCGAGCGGATGGCTAAAAATGATTGATCTTATAAAATAATCACCGCATTCGAAAGAGGGAGTCCTTTTTCCCGACGCAAAAAAGACCTGTTTGCAAGAAATAAGACAACCCCCTGCATTATTTTGTTTTCAGCCAAAAGATCAAAAGATTCAGCCCCGCCCGAAGTCCATACGGCCCGCATAGAGCAATCAGCCGAAATAACCGCAATTTACGGGGCAGCGATCTGCAGTTTATCATCCGGATTTGTCGAATTTCTTTACAGATATCCGCCATTATTTGTTTGCATTCTTTTTTATTTTTACACGAAAGCTGAATCCAAAGTGCCTTATGATAATAGAAAAGAAACCGCAGCTTATTTCGTATTTCCGGAAAAGTGCGATTCAAGTCTGCTATTTTTTCATAGCACTGGAGGCGATTTTTTGCAAGCATATACCAATATCGTTCCCGCAACAGCAAATCCACTTTTTTTGTTTTAAATATTTGGGTCGTTAAAGAATTTTCAAAAACGATATAATGATAGAGAACTCGATTAGAGAATGCGATTTTTTGTACATGGCCCAGATATTCCAGCATAAAAGACTCGTCTTCGGCAATTTGAAGTTTTTCAATGAAACGAATCTGATGTTTTTTGATAATATCCGTACGCAGCAATGTAACGACCAAATACCCCTTTACCGAATCAACATCCTCAGGATTTAAACGCAATAACGGCAGGATACACTTTCGAACAACTTGATCACGATTCCACACAACCTCCTCGGATACGGGCACCACCATCCGGATATCCTCATGCTTACTGCCGTCACAAATAAGTGCGCAGCAGCTCATATCGGCCTGATTTTCTTCGGCCTGCCTCAGCAAACAGGCATACAAATCAGGCTCGCAAACATCATCCGAATCACAAAAGCCAGTCCAACGCCCGTGCACCGCACTCAATCCCTGGTTATAAGCAGCGCTTACACCGCCATTTTCTTGAGTAATAAAGCGGATTTTATCCGGAAATTTATCCGCATATTCCTGACATATTGCACCGCTGTTATCGGTTGAGCCGTCATTCACAAGGATAAATTCAATTTTTTGCAGTGTTTGAGCCAAGAGACTGTCAAGACAGTTTTTCAGGCGTTTTTCCATATTATAGACAGGGACGACAACGCTGACATCGATATCATTATTTTCCATCAATCAACCCTCCCAAAGAACGGATTTTAGCAAACAGCGTCTGGCGTTCTTCGGTTGTCAGGACAAACAAGAACGCGAGGATGCCGAATGTTCCGGATGTTATAATACCGCCGACTGCCAGAAAAGAGAAGTCATTCCAGTGTCCGGTAAGATGTATTTTAAATAAGATTCCCAGGAAAGTCCCGGGTATTGCTATCAAAAGCGGGTAAATATAACTCAGCGTAAAAAATTTCCAAAAGGGTATTTTTAATATTTTCAGCATTGGGAGCAAGAGTGGAAAGATTGAAAACAGCAATGAAATCACGATAAAATTGATCAGCACAATTTGCATTCCGCAAATAGGAAGGAAGATACAATTCAGCACAACATTTAAGACCGCCTCAACAATTGTTACATACGCCAATTTTTTATGTCCGTCTGCCATCAGAAAATAAGAACGCAGAGGCCGTCTAAAAACAAGTACAATAAATTCTCCGGCAATAAAAAGATAGGTTAAAGACAGCACTTCCGGCTTATTGATTTTAAACAGGAAACGCATAATGGTTTCTGCAAAAATAGAAAGTGGGACCATAAAGAAAAGCGCGAAGCACAAATTCAGTCGCACCGACTGTATAATAAATTTTGAAAGTTTTTCCCACTTTTTCTGAGCAAAGAGCTCCGCTATAATAGGGCTGATATTTTCCTGGTACTGCGACGAAGCCATCCAGCCAAATTCTGACAAACGGCTTGAAATCTGGAAGATACCAACGCCAGACAGACCATAAAAGAAACTAACAAGAAGACGGCTGCCGCGGTCTAATAAAAGTTTCGAGATCGACATTAAATACACAAAGAAACTAAAGTTGCCGATTTCCTTGTAAATTGAAAAACCGATATGCCGGTCAAATTTAAACCCCGGAATAACGCGATAGCAATAAATAGCCATAACTAAATTAGTTAACGCCGAGCACCCCAAAACCACAAAAGTAAGACTAATTACTTTCTTTCCGCCAAGGAATACGGAAAAAACACTGCAGAACAATACGACAAAAGTACCCACCATCTCAATAACCCGGAACACAATCTGGATATAATTGGCAATATCGATTCTTTGTAACCCAATTAAAATCTCTTTGAAAATACCATTCGGAAAAATGAGTACCGTTCCCACAGCAAAAACCAAAAATGCCTGCCGGGAATAGAGAATCATTTCGGGGGTATGAACATTAAATAATACCGGCACAAAACAGGAGCCAATTAAACTAACAATAAGTATAATTAGGGACATAATACAGTAAAAGACAAAAATAGCAGAAAAAACTTTGTTGTAGCGTTTTAAATCTGTTTCATAAAGACCAATCGCGGTATATTTTTGAACGGTAGCCCCCATACCGAAATCCAACAACAACGAATAAGCAAAAACAGACCAGAGGATCGCCCACAAACCATAGCCGACCTCACCCAGAACGTTAATGGTCCATCGCGTTACTAAGACGCCTTGCAACAAACGGACAAAGACAAGCAAATAGTTTGTCAATGTATTTCTCATCAAAGAGGCATGTTTCATTTTTTTTCTTTTAATTATTTTTTATACAACGACGCATTCTCAATACTGTTTCGTCAATAAGACCAAGGTTCCATTAACACCTGAAACAACCCCAAAAACAGCACATCATTAAAGTGCTCAAAATTTAATCCGTCTTTCATACTTTTCAATAAAGGCTCTGAGTTTTCTTTTATATTAACTATTTTACAATAAGAAGCATATCGTGTTAAACAACACTTGTTGACCTCTGTTTTTTATTTTCTTTTATTTTTACATGCAAGAAACCGATTATTGCGAAAAAGATCATAAGTTCCAAATAGTTTATCTGCTGCTTTAGAACCCACTCCAGCGCGGATTGCAAATAAATCCCCACGAGTCCGCCGACAATTCCGGCTGGGAGATAAAAATAAGACGTATTTCTTAATGGTTTAAGCATCAAGACTCCGACAATTAAATAGTACCATAGCCAACAAATGAAATACAGCAGGCCAAGAAAACCGCATTCTGCGCCGACAAGAAGATAAACCGTCTCAACAAGAGGCCTTTTGAAATTTTTATCACCATAGCCCCAATCTTTAGAGCCCTTTGGTTTATAATTATAGGGATGATTAATTTTAATTCCCCAATTATTGATTCCGACCCCCAAAAATTTATCCTTCATCATATTCCAAGCCGAGCCTGCCAAAATGATGCGTGTATTCGCCGATTCTTTCGGTGCAGTCTCGAAACGCTGCACAATTCTCGGAACGAATAGCGCACCAATAAGAATAGCAGCAGCAATAAAAACGAAACAATAAATTAGCTTCGTCGCACTAAACTGAAAAATCAGACTAACTAAAATAGTAACACTAATTGCCAATGGCAAACAAAACATACCACCGCGCGAATACGTCAAAATAAGAGAAATACTGCCGCAAAATAAAGAAGGAATAATAAAAATATCTTTTTTCATATCCGTAGAATTAAAAAAACGCGAAAAGAAAAGCGGTGTGCAAAGAACCATAAAAACCGCCGCACTATTCTGATGAGGAAAAATTCCATATACCTGCATAATTCCACTATAATGTTGCGTAACAACAGGGAAAAAGCCTAACACCACCGTTACACCTAACGAATACAACACCGTTGTAAAATCATGGGTATAATCCAGATAGTTCCAAATGGCCAGATAAACACCATACATCATTGCCATTTTCCATAATTCAAAAAAACTAAAAAGGTAATTATCCGCATTT
>JBAYAV010000241.1:0-5146 GCA_041669565.1 Lentisphaeria bacterium | reverse complement strand
TCGCTTGCCGACCGCAGAGGAACAGCAAAATTTTTCTGATTTTGAAAATGAGATCAAAGAAATTGACAATGCTGCTGCAATGGAAGAACGTATGAACGGATATGCTCCTCTGAATCCGAAGCCCGCGCTTGGTGATCCGATGGATCAGGAAAAGCAGGATATTAAGAACTTTGCTGGCTTCATCAGAAACGAGGCAAGCGGCATCGTAAACACCGATACCACACTCACCAAAGGTGACAATGGAGCACTAGTGCCGGCGACCATCGCAAACAAGATCATTGAAAAAGTGATCGAGCTTTCCCCCTTGTATGCGAAAGCGTCCAAATATCCCGGAAAGGGCGTACTCAACATCCCGAAGGTGGACATTAGCACCGACGATATTACCGTCGCTTATGCTACTGAGTTTACAGAGCTAACCAGCCACAGCAACAAATTTGCAAGCATCCAGTTGACCGGCTATCTGTATGGCGCACTGACTCTGGTCAGCAAGAGCTTGCTGAACAACAGCGACTTTGGCCTGACCCAGTGGGTTGTCAACCACATGGCAGAGCGGATCGCGCAGTTTATTGATAATGAACTGATCAATGGCACCACCAGCTATGTTTCTGGCGTGGCAAAATCCTATGACAGCACAAAAATGAAAGTCACACTGTCCAAATTGTCTAGCGTAACTGCTGACGAACTGATCAACATTCAGGAAAAGATCCCGGACGTATACCAGGCAGGTGCTATTTGGGTGATGGCAAAGGCGACCAGAACCGCAATCAGACTGTTGAAAGATGGGCAGAACAATTATTTGCTCCAGCGTGATTTTGCGAATCCTGCGAACTACACACTCCTTGGCAAGCCAGTTTACATCTCTGAAAATGCGCCTGCGCTTGGAACCGAAGGAAATTTGGCTATTATGTATGGCGACTTTTCCGCGCTGGCCGTGAAGGAAGCGCAACCATCTGAAATCCAGATTTTGACCGAAAAATACGCAACTCAGCATGCCATTGGCATTGTAGCATGGGGAGAACTAGATGCGAAGATCGAGAACACACAGAAGATCGTATGCGCTGCATGTGGGGCATCCGACACCTAATAGGAGTGGCTTATGAAGGTTAGCGATATTGGACTGGAGGAAATGTGCCAGTTTTTGCGGATTGATCTGAGATATCTATCAGACGAGGACGGGGCCATTTTAGGGGTTGCAAAATCTTCTGCGATTGCGTATGTGTCCGGATATACCGGGCTGACCGCTGACGAATTGGACGAGTACGACGACATTACGATCGCCGTACTCGTACTCATTTCGGACATGTTTGACAATCGACAAATGTATGTGGATAAGAGTAGCGTCAATCGTGTAACGGATTCCATCCTTGGGATGCACTGCACGAATCTGCTGGGGTGATCGCATGAATGCTGGCGCATATCGAGAGAAAATCGCAATTGAAAAATGCACGATCACAGCAGATGAGATTGGGAACCATAAATCAACGTGGGCCGAATATTACACCGGGTATGCGTATGTCAATATGCTGTCGGGGTCTGAGTATTGGGCCGCTGCACAGCTAAATGCGGAACAAACAGTACAATTTACACTGCGATACCATCGGCTTTTAGATGGCATGGATAGTACAAACTACCGGATTATATTTCGCGGAGATACATACAACATTACAAGTGTTGACAATGTCCGGTACAAAAACGAGACGATTAAATTGCGCGGCGTAAAGTGAAAGAATTGACATCATGGGATCAACTATTAAATATGGCGATCTATCTTCTCAGATCGAATCTTTATTGCAAGAGTATGGAGATGAAGTCAAAGGAAAGATAGACAAGGCACTAACGCATGCCGGTACCGCAGCGAGAAACAATGTGAAGGAGAATGCTCCGGTACGTACTGGGAAATATCAAGCTAGCTGGTCTACACGGAAAGAAACTGTTGGTCTTTCCACTTCGAGGGTAACTGTATATTCAATAAACCGCTACCAGATAGTACATCTTCTGGAATTTGGACATGCCAAAAGAAACGGAGGCCGAGTCGCGGCTATACCTCATGTTGCGTCTGCGCAAGAATATGGAAATAACGTCTTGATGGACGAACTCACAAAGGGGCTATAGGATGGATGAAATTGTAAATCTGCTGAACGCTATTGGAATCGAACATGCCTATCATCATTTTGCAGAAGGAGAATCACCGGATCCTCCTTTTATTTGTTACCTGTTGCCAAACAGCGATAACTATTCAGCGGATAATCAGGCGTATTACAAAGCAAATGAGGTGCATATCGAACTTTACATAGATGAAAAATCGCCAACAGACGAACAAAAAGTAGAATCCGTGCTGGATGAGAATGGGATTTACTACGAAAAGTACGAGGCATGGATTGAAAGCGAGAAAATGTATCAGATTTTATATATTTTTGAGATGGGGGCTTAAAAATTGGATAAAAACAAAGTGGAATTTGGTATCAGCAATTTGTATGTTGGTACTTATACCGTAGGGACAGACGGAACCGTAACATTAGGAGATCCGTATCACCAAAGAGGAGCAAAATCGTTAAAACTGGAGCCAGAAGGAGACAACAACGACTACTACGCGGATAACATTAGATATTGGAGCGGATTTAGCGATAACGGCTTTTCTGGGGCTATTGAAGTCGCAAGATTCGATGATGATTATAAGAAAAACTTCCTGGGATACGCAGCAACCGCAACAGGCGGTATTGCAAGCATTACCGGTGCTGCAAAACCGAATGTATATGTGATGTTTCAAGCCGAGGGTGACGGAGAGGCACGTAGGGTAATTATCTATAATGTGGCTCAGGGTGGAATTAACCGGGAATATAACACTAATGAGGACAAAAAAGAACCGACAACGGAGTCCGTTGATATTGTATGCCTTGGCGACAGCACTACGGGTATTACAGTAGTTAACTACAAACCGACTGATGTTGGATATACAAACCTATTTACCGAACCTCCGGTTCCGGAATTGGAAGTAGCTGTATAAATAGATAAGGAGTAAAGTATGCGCAAAAAAATCGAAATCGATGACAACCACTCGATTGAGCTTAATAGTTCTATGGGGTGGTTGTTCATTTACCGGGAACAATTCGGGCGGGATATTCTCCCTGATCTGCTCCCTGCTCTTGAAACCATTTTGGAATTGCTGAAAAGTTGTGTAAAGGACATTTCTGCGGATGGAACTGGGACGATTGACTTTTCAGCGATTGATGATGATACCATTTCTTCCGCGATTATAGCACTTAGCGGAGCGGAAATTGTGACGGTACTCAATATCGCTTGGGCAATGGCCAAAAATGCAGACAAGAGTACAGGGACACCGGAGGAATGGGCTGATCAGTTTGATTGCTTCCCACTTGACCTGATTTTACCGGAGATTATGAAAATAGTGATCAGCTCGTCTATTAGCTCAAAAAATGCGAAACGCCTTCTGACGCTGACAGCAAAAGTGACGAAATCAATTCAGATCGAATCTTAATTGCTGCGCTGGACAGAGGACTCGGCGTGGAGGGCGTAAAAAATATGGAACTCGGACAGGCCGTTGATTTTTGCATCGAATGGAACAAAGTTCACAAAGATGAAATAGAGGATCAGAACGGAAAAGAAACGAAACATGGCACCAGGAAAGCTACACAAGCAGACTGGAACGCTTTTTTAGGGTAGGTGATATTACATGGCTGGCACTATTAAGGGCCTCACAATTCAATTTAATGGAGATACCACAAAACTTGATAAAGCGTTGTCACGGATAAATTCCAAAACAAAAAATGTTAATAAAGCATTAAAAGAAGTAAACAATACACTGAAATTCAACCCAAATAATGTGGAATTGCTTACCCAAAAGCAATCTCTCTTGCGCCAAAAAATAGAGCAGACGCGTCAAAAAGTGATTGATCTAAAAGAGGCACAGAAGCAATTAGATGCAAGTGGAGTTGATAAAACATCCGAAGAATACCAAAAAGTACGGCGTGAGATAGTGAAAGCGGAATCCCAGGTCAAGAATTTCAGCAAGGCGCTAAAAAAGGTAAAAGCACCACAGTTAAAAGCCATTGGAAACAATATGAAAACGATTGGGACTCGAATGGCAAAAATGGGTGGATACGCCAGTATAGCCGCTGCCGGTCTTATAACCGTCGGCAAAAAGCTGCTTGAAGCCAATAGCACGCAGACACAAGCGGAAGATAAGCTTACTGAAATTTACAAAACCAGAATGGGCGTAAATGAAAGCGCCGCAAAATCAACTGAAAAACTGGCTAGCTCTATACAGGCACAGGGGGTTATTGGTGATGAGGTAACGCTATCCGGTGCGCAGCAGCTAGCCACGTTTTCTAAATACCCCAGTACGGTAAATAAGCTTCTCCCAGCAATGGACAATCTGCTTGTCCAACAGAAGGGTTATAACGCCTCTGCGGATGATGCAACAAACATTGCTAATATGATGGGAAAAGCGATGTCGGGGCAAACTGGAGCACTAAAGAGGGTCGGTATTGCATTTTCAGACTCGCAGGGGAAAGTGCTTAAATACGGCACGGAAGAAGAAAAAGCGTCTATGCTGTCAAAAATCATCACTCAAAATGTCGGAAACATGAACAAAAAGTTTGCTGAAACAGATGAGGGGAAAATCGCACAAGCAAAAAACACTTTGGGAGATATGGCAGAGCAGATTGGATCGGCGCTGCTTCCGGCGATTGCTAATATTGCAAAATGGATTTCCAGTAATCTTTTACCAAAAGTCCAGAATCTAATCAATTTTATTAAATCACATCCTTTAATTAGCAAAATAGTAGTTGCGATTGCGGCGGTACTTGCTGTTGCAGGACCACTGCTTATTTTTATCGGGTCTCTAGTTACCGCAATTGGCGCGATTGTGGCGGTATCTGCGCCGGTATGGGGCACCATAGCACTTGTTGTAGCTGGAATTGCGGCATTGATAGCAATAGGCGTCCTATTATACAAAAATTGGGACACTATCAAAGCAAAAGCCATTTCCGTATGGAATGCAATCAAAACAACTATCCTTTCCGTGTGGGGAAAAATAAAAGCTGGTGTAACTACAGCGGTTAATGCTGTTAAATCTGTTGTACTTAAAATCTGGAATGCCATAAAAACAGGCACAGCACCAATCTGG
>JBAYAV010000240.1:0-5155 GCA_041669565.1 Lentisphaeria bacterium | reverse complement strand
TCCTTATTAAACTGCCCATCTGGACCGGGATTAGAAAAATAGATGCATTCTTCGGGCTCCATCGCAACAAAGACCTGAATTAATGAAAAAATACCACGAAAAATACCTTCCTTGGAATATTTTTCAATTTGGTTATATGCCTGAGCGACAGGCACGCCGCTTTTTTTGAGTTCAATATGAATTACAGGCATGCCATTGATTAAAAGCATAACATCGCCACGGCGGTCCTTTAAGATTTTTGTCTTACTCGCAAAGCGCGGCTGCTGAACAATCTGGTAGCGGCTTTGGCCGGCAGCGATCTCGAGGCGATCGTAAATTTTCAGACTGATTTCTTTGCCGAAGTGTAAAGTATCCTTGGGATTGTCGCGCGTAATTGCCACGGTTTTGCCATTGATGAAGCCATTGAGTTTCAGTGGCGTTCTCAATTCGGTAATTTGCTCCATGATCTGCTGCATTTCGCCATCGCTCAGGGGCGTATCATTCAGGCGATCGATACCTCTATTATTATCAAAGAGGATTTTTGCCCAGTTATCAAGCAAATCCCGCTCACTGGGATTTTTTAGAACTTCTTTCTCCCAGCCTTTATTTGA
Source organism: Lentisphaeria bacterium (assembly GCA_041669565.1). Taxonomy (GTDB): domain Bacteria; phylum Verrucomicrobiota; class Lentisphaeria; order Oligosphaerales; family Oligosphaeraceae; genus JBAYAV01. The sequence goes on along the minus strand of JBAYAV010000240.1, from coordinate 4,565 downwards.
AAGTTCAAATATCAACGCTTTTTCAAATGGTGCTTCTGATGTAAATGTCATATTATAAAAATTCCCTAAGCGGTCACGTTTCTTTTATGTCTTACACAAACATTTTCTCCAAACAGGCTTTTTTTATATTTTTCAGCTTTTCTAATTCTTCCTGATGTAAACTTATCTGCTTGTCAAGATTCTGGAAATATGTAGCTATCTTTTTTTGTTCCTTATTTGATATTGGGAATTTAATAGGCATTTCAGAAATCATTTCAAGTCTAACAGAATCTACAGATGTTTTTGCTGTCATTGTCATAACTCGCTCATTAAAATTATTTGAAAAATAATAAAAAAAATATTTTCCTATAATTCCATTAAAATCATACATTCTATACACTCTTTGGTGTAAATCATATTTACCATTTACATAATGATAAACCTTCCCTGTTCCTACTCCATCTCCAACTGTTAAAACAGCTTCTTCGTTATAAAGAAATTTATTACTATGCTCTATAATTGGTGAACGAACATATAAAGGATATTTTCCATCTTTAATTTTATCTTGAGTATTACTTTTCCCTGTGGATATTGAACATAAATCTTTTACTTCACTCTCTTCCCACGGCTGAGTAAAACCCTTGAAGCGAATTTCGGGGACATTGGCACCCTTTTGAGGGAACAATTTTTCGAGCATGGCTTTTTTAAGATTTCCCAGCTTGTCATACTTCCGCTGATGCAAACGAATCAGCTTGTCGACCTCTTGAAAATAACTGCCGATTTTCGTTTGTTCTGTGTTTTGAATAGGTATTTTTATTTGTTTTTTTAAGAGTTCTTCTTTTGTTATTCCTTTTATAGAAGTCCCTTGAACCGCATGTAGTTCACTTTGTAGCTTCTTCCAAATAGAATATACTCCATACCAATTATTAATTTTAAATTTACTTAACGATAAAAAATCTTGGCTAGTAGCGTATTCATATGGGATAAAAGCTAATTTTCCAACACCAACACGAGTAACTATAGCAATTGAATTTTTTGGTATCAATTTTGTAGCTGAAGCTTTTAATCCATTTTCTGTAATATTTTTTCTAGGTACAACATTTGAAAGCTGTTCCTCTGTTAGATCAGAGGATTGAATCCAGGCAATGTTACCATTCCAATATTTTGCTTCGGATGTTTTTGGCGTACCTCCTCCATAGGTATCTATACATAAATCACCCAAAGCATACTCTTTCCACTCGTCGGCAAATCCTTTAAAGCGAATTTCTGGTATGTTTTTTTTATCAGGCATTTTATTCACCCTTCAAAAATGATTTAAATTCGCGGAGTCCCTGCATATCAAAATCATTTCCCGAAAGCTCGTCAATCATTAATGCCAGAGAGTTTTCCGTTTGTTTTATCTCTTTTGCGACATCCGCATAAGTAGTGGCGTATTTTTCCGCGAGCGCCTGCACCTTCGCGGTTAATTCATTGATCAGGGTTTTCGGTAAATGATTTAATGCTGTAACAAGCGGAGCAATCCATTTAAGCGCAAGTAATTCATAAACCGGCTCCTCGCCGAGTTTTTCAATCGTATCTTTTGTCCGCAGATGTAATTTTTGGGCATCGTCTTTCAGCTGTTTTTTCAGCTTTTTTTCTTCCGCAATCAGCCCGTCGATCTTTATTATTTTTGCTTCGTAACTCTCCGCGTCAAAAGCCCCGTTTTTCTTCGCCTCCATTTTAAATTGTTTCGCCTCCTTGATCACTGCCGCATTCACAAAAGCGTCCTTACTTTCTTTCACGGTAGCCGCCTCTTTCTCATCTTCCGAAAAGGAGTCCAGTATTTCCTCATATTCTGTTAAAATTTCAGCCAAGCGGCTTTCTTTTTGCTTTAAGCTATCGGACTCATTCCGCAGAAGAGATTCCTGCACCAGTTCAAACGGAAGGATGCGTCCAATCCAGCCGTCCTGAACTTCGTGGTCCTTCCCGTTCTTCTTTTTGATGATCCTATTCGGATCGACAACCCTGATAGCATCAAAGCCCTCGCTTTGAATAATTTCCAAATCAAATGCGACCTTAAGCCAAGCATCATCAAGAAGTTGATACGCTTCATATTTATCTATTAACGGAATGTCTTTTAAGCGGGAAAATATATTTTCACTTAGGATGCCTTCTTCTCTCGAAATATTTATATTTTGCATATTGCTGAAAAATTCATCCTTCAGGAAACGATCGAAGTCCGCAAAAGAGTCCTCAAAACGACCCACAAATGCCTTCACATCGGCATTCTCCGTAATAGCCTTCTTTACATCTTCCACCTTTAAGGTCGCGTAATCGCTCGACGTTTTCGCAAATAACGCATTACGTAACCCCGGGAAGGCCTGCCAGAACTTGTCGAGTTCATTCAACTCTTTTTCAGGAATTCCGCCAAACATCGAAGAATAAATATCCCAGCTTTCCGCTTTTTCGGACGAATCAACATAGCGTGGAATATTGAGATTATATTCATTTTTGCGTATTTCATCCCGCTCCACTTTTCTTGAAAAGTTAGGATTCTCTTCTCTATTAATAACAGCATCGGCAATTCTTTTGATATCCGAAGCCCTGAGCTTGTTATTTTTGCCCACCTTCATAAAGCCTTTTGACGCATCAATAATCAAGACATCCGTATTACTGCGTTTTTGCTTCAACACCATAATGATCGTAGGAATACCCGTTCCAAAGAAAATATTAGCCGGCAAACCAATAATCGTATCAATATGATTGCCCTCTATTAAATTTTTGCGAATTTTTCCTTCTTCACCGCCACGAAACAGCACCCCATGCGGTAAAACAATTGCCATGATGCCATCCGGTTTTAAATGATACAGATCGTGAAGCAAGAACGCATAGTCGGCTTTTGTTTTAGGAGCAAGACCGAACGGCGCATAACGCGGGTCTGTTTCTTTATCATTCGAATCCCATCTTTGCGAGTATGGCGGATTCGAAACCACCGCATCTACATAGAGAGGATCATAGGAACCGATCTGGTCATTTTCATCAAAATAAGGCCAATCATTTTCCAACGTATCGCCATTGCGGGTGATAATATTATCCGGGATAATACCACGCATCACCAAATTCATTCGAGTCAGATTATAGGTATTCTTTTTTAATTCTTGGGCATAATATTTAACATTGTTTTTACTATCAATATGCTTTGCGATACTATGACCAATATTAATCAACAACGACCCCGATCCGCTTGTGGGGTCGTAAATCTGTATTTGCTTTCTATCCTTCAAGTGGTCTGCTATAATTTCAGACATCAAAAGAGAAACTTCGTGAGGAGTATAAAATTCACCCGCTTTTTTCCCGGCATTCGCGGCAAACATACTTATTAAATATTCATAAATAAACCCGAGCACATCATAGTCTTGTTTGCCGTCCATGGGAATCGCATTGATCAATTGGATAAGGTCTCTTATCGCTTTTGTTTGTTTTGCCGCACTTTCCCCGAGTTTACTCAGGCCCGTTTCCAGAGTGTCAAATATGCCATCAAACAATTTTTTACTTCCAGGACTGATTAAGCGGGAAAAAGCAGACAACGCATCCCGGACATCCGATACATCAAAATCTTTTCCGCTATTAATCCATGTCGAAAACAAATTTTTATAACTTATAAAATAGCCAATATTTCGTTTAAAAAAATCTACGTTTTCAGCGTCGTCTTCCGAAAGCATTTTGATATCTTCATCGGAAAAATTGTTTTTCCGTGCAAAGAACACAAGTTTACCGGATAAATATTTATAGAATATGAAGCCCAAGATATAATCTTTATATTCGTTGGCTTCAATTTTAGAACGCATCTGATTTGCCGTTTCCCAGATTTTCGCCGCCAATTGCTGTTTATTCATTTACACACGTTTCCTTTTTCATCCTCAATCAATAAATTACAGGGGCTGTTCTCGCCAAGGATCTCAATTAGAAGAGATTCTCACAGCATACAATCAAACAACAAACCCGCATACTTAAGATATTATAATTCAAATATAAATCACGATACGAAAAGTTAACTTCCCTAAAGTCAAAAAAGATCTATTTTTTATCTATTCCGCCGAAAATAGACAAATCCGCCTGTTTGTTCTTTTCTTCGGATATTTCAGAACTCCGGAATGCAACTCTTTGCAGACTCGCCTGGAACAGCATAGGACAAAGACTGTAATCGAATCATTTGTCATTCAGGCGTTCCCAAGACAATGGCGACGTCCTTTTGTATATTGTTAAATGTGGATATTGTGATATCGTGTATTTTTGTTGATATTTCAAACATCCCGTTGTTTTGAAGAATTTCTCGTAGCGACGCACGGACGTGCGTCGTTTCCGATTTCAAACATGGGTTGTCTTAGGGACGTACGTATATAAAAATCAGCGGTCATGCAAGAACGGGCGGAAAATATTCCGCCCCTACGGCGGGTAAAACGGTTGGTGATATGGTTGGGGCGCCCCTTGTGGTTACCCAAAATAATAATGATGTGGTTACCTAATAAAATGCGACACGATCGAAAAAGGGCAACCACAAGGGTTGCCCCTACAATAATTCAAACATCCCGTTATTTTGAAGAATT
>JBAYAV010000239.1:0-5160 GCA_041669565.1 Lentisphaeria bacterium | reverse complement strand
CTTGTTTCAAGAATATTGGGACATTCTTCAACGCAGACTACTCGAATCTATGCAAAGCCATCATTGGAAATGCTGAAAAAAGCCATGGAGAAAAGCAGTGGCTGTTCTTTTGACGCAACGCCAATATGGCCTGATAAAGAAGAAGAACTGGCAAAAATCTGCGGTTTACGGTAAAACATTTATCCTCATCTTTTATAATGAAAAGTCATGAGCTACGCAATAAATCATAAAAGATGAGGATAAAAATATCCTCCGCATAAAGCGAAATTATTTTCACATCGCACATTTCTATTCTCAACCCATTGGAAAAAGTTTTCTGGATGTGACCTCCAAATATACTGGTAGCCTTGAACACCGCCATCGCTGGCGGGCGCGTTGACGATATTTAGGATTCGTTTCTTTATTTTGTTTGCCGCCAAATAGTATTCTTCATCGGAAATATTCTTGTTTGCGCACAGATGCATTGCTTTCACAAGGAGCGGTTTGAGTACATCCACAAATCTTTGCGCCTCGATCGAGTCCGGGTCAAATTCAAGCATTTTTATCAGATCGCATTTCAAATGCCCATAGCAAATCTGGTGTTTTACCGGTATTGACGCATACGCAGCATGCCTGTCATGCACCAACACCATGTCCGGGTTGAACAACGCGACCGTTTTTAAATTACCAATGTGAAACACATCCTTTACCACCTTGCCCGCTCTAGAGTCGGGAAAAACAAAGTATACATAATTGTGGTTAAAAAAGCCCCATGCATATTCCCGGTGGCCGTTATTGTACCATACCGTTTCATCGGCATGAAGATATTCATCTTTGATCATTTCCTTGCCAAGTATTATGTACACTAATTCGAGATAGTTGACCAAAGAATTAATCTATAGTTCCCTATTGAGAATTCTTACCACAGAGCGATTCTGGTAACGGTATACGTAATGGACATTTCAAGTTAAATAGCTTGTAGCAGTCATTCGCTTTCTTGGCAGCTTCCATAGTAACAACGGTATTATTGTATACCTTACATTTCTGATTGCGCAGATTTAAAAACATGGACATAGGATTATACTCTGATTTAGTCAGGTGATCCTGAATCCTTTTAACGGCAACGGCTGCAATGAAAGTCAGCAAGAGATGGCCACGAAAAGTGGCTTCGTTCTGAACGCTAAGTGGCAAAAAGTTCGCATAATTTTTGCCGATATCAAAAATTTGCTCTATTTGCTGTCGTGTATAGTATAGTGGTAGTATTTTGTCTTTTGCTATTCTTCGTGAAGAAACCAAGATAAAAATGCCTTGTGTCTCCATTGCACGATGTACTTCTTCCGTAGTGATTTCACAGCGTTCAGCACGTTTAAAAAGTTTTGCTGCTTCGTTATGCTTTCGGCCAAGGTCAAGTCCGATATATGCATAAGCCTTGTGTGTCTCAACAAGTTTGCATTCTACGCACTTGATATAGACAAAACGGCTGTTGTATTTAACCATATTCTCCTGTGTCTGCAATGATGCAAGATATTTTTTCAGAAGTTCTTTGTAAAGCTTTAGATTTTTTTTTAGCCGTAGTAGGAATGATATGCCACATTCGTAGAGGATGTTCGTATTTTCATTGTCATAATATCCAGCATCCATAATGGAAAACTTTGTGTCGATACCGTTTTCTTGTAATTCGATGATTGTGCGTGCAAGCGTTGTAACATCGATAATATTGCCAGGGCAATAACGAAAGTATATCGGTAGACCAGTTTGCTGATGAGTAACATAGATTAACCGAACTTCATTGTTAATTTCGCCGTTGTGATTACTTATGGCAGTCAATGGGAAATGGATGCTATTTGGTAAACCAGTACTGTCAATTAGTATACTGCCAGTGTCTCCTTTCAGCTTGTCAGTCAAAAAATAAAAATATTCAGCAAAAAAACAGCGCATTTTTTCCTCCTTACCAATAGCTGCAAGGAAATCACTAATGCGTTGACTGGTTAGATTTGCATTCGGATAAAGAATTCTGGCAAAACTTCCTTCCCACCAGGAGCTTGCATGACAATTGGACATACCGCAGAGGATGTAATAACAAAGCATCGACTTCAATGTGTCAGAATTGCCATAGCCTATGGCCTCCATGGATTTCATCAGTCCGTCTTGCTTCAAAAATTCGTCAACAAAATACGCATCACCAAAATCTAAGATCAAATGGATGTGACCTTTCTTTGTAACGTTAGGAACAAAATCAGCGGGAGTCTTTTTGTATTCTTTTGAGATAATATCATAGATAAACACACCGCGTTTGCGATTTTGAAAAATTCCCCTTTCTTTGTCAAGTACGCGTCCCAAGTTGCATGTCGTCTTTTCAACTTTCCCGTTTTTGCGTTTGGAAGTCATCAAGGTGGCATACAAAATTCCATTCTTTGTAGTGTAGGCGATGAACAAGGTGAATCTCCTATGTGGTAATAAATATTAAATTCCTACCACAATATAATATAAAAACACGCATTTACAAGGCTAGCTGCTTGAAATGCGTGTTTTTTTGCTAAAATATTATGTGGTAAGAAAATTTAGGCGGGAACTATAGTTAATTATGTTCAGCGCAGTCCCGTGATGAACGCTATGTCGATTGCAATATGAGCCAATGATTACGCGTCGCAAGTAGCATTCACAGGCCATGTCCGCAAAGAAACTGTTTGAATATTTGGCATACGGCATCACGTCGTCAGGTTGAACAAGAACAGTGCGTCCAAACTTGACGCAGCTCAGCCTGCACATTTTCGACCGTACTGTTTCAACTCTTGCTGGGATGAAGCGAGTATACTGCCGTGTCTCGTACCCCTTGATGATGAAGTTGCCACCTGAACAGGACGGGCATTCTATATCCTCCGGGGGCTGAATATTTTCCACTTTGTCAATATGTTCGGCTGTTTTGTTTTTTCGCCCATGCCCTGCATGACCTTTTCTTGCCCCGCCTTTTTTTTGCTGCTTTTCTGCTGGTGAATTATTCTTGAACGGACGTTGGGTGGCCGGCCCACCAGCTTTGCCAAACCGCGCATCTTTACCGCTTCTTATGTTTAATATTTTCCCAACCTCTTGTTTTCGGCGGACAGTTTTTTAACGAGCTTCTGGTTTTTCGCGTTGGCTTTCTGAAATTTTGCCAGTTTGTCATGGCAGTCTTCCAACTCGCGCCGAAAAAAAGCATTGTCTGCTTCCAAGCGCTTGCGTACCTCCCGGAGCTCATAAATCATCACCTCACTGCTGGATTTTTCACGACGACACAGCTCAACATATTGGTCTTTCGCGATGCTGTCGCTACGCACTTCGGCCAGTTCTTTCTAAATAGCATCAAACTCCACCTGCAACAGACGAAGTTCCGCTGCACCTGATAGAGATGATTTGGATGGAAACCATTGCGCCATGACAGTTAGACCCTCTAAACTTCTTTCTCCTTCGTAACTTTACTAGTTTAAATCCATTAGCAGACATGATTTGCTGCAATATCTTGCCGTTTTCAATGACTTTTTTTACTGCTTCAAGTTGTCCGTGACCAACGTGACAATTCTTGTGCACCCCTCCGCTATAATACGAGAGCTGCCAGATTAAATATCCCTCACCGGAAGCGCATTTCTTACATCCAGGCTTACCGCATTTCCGTTTAAACTGCGTCAGAACCCCCTTGATTGCTGGGGCAAGTGCTTTGACTTCGGCCACCCATTCTTTGTGGAATTGTTTTTCTGCTGTTTATTTATATAATAAGATAATTGCAAGTTTTTTTTAAGGAAAAAAAGAAAAAAAATGCCCAGCACCGAATCTATAGTGCTAGGCATGAATAAAAGGAAAATATTTTTAGACGAAGACTATCTACTTTTGGAAACTGCACCCTTTTGGAATATTATCGACCCAGTTTCACTGACGCATTACCTCTTTTCTGTTTTTTTTTAGGTTTAATGACTTCTTAAATCGCTTGTATTTCCTATAAAAGCTATTAAATTTTAGAAGTTACATTTTGAACCTATTTTTCAGAAATTCAAGAAGGTTATAACATGATAGATATTAAAATTTTACGGGAACATCCCGACCTTGTCAAAGCAAATGCCGCAAAACGCGGCTGCGATGTGGATATCGACGCCCTTTATGACGCCGATAAAAAATATCTTGCACTCGTACAGGAAGTCGAAAACCTCCGCGCCGAACGCAATCGCCTCAGTAAAGAATGCAAAACAAATGTGGAAGCACGACAGACCGTCAAAAACATGAAAGTGACATTGGGCGAAAAAGAAACCCAAATGAAAAATGCCAAAGACTATGTGGATGAAAAAATGTCATGGCTGCCGAATTTTCTCGCACCCGATGTCCCCGAAGGCGAAACCGATGCCGATAACCTCGAAATCAAAAAAATCGGCAAAATCCCAACCTTCAAATTCAAAGTGCGCGACCACCAGGAAATCGCCGAAAACCTCGGCATCCTCGATATCGCCCGTGGCGTAAAAGTCGCCCAAGCCGGCTTCTACTACTGGTGCGGCAAAGGCGCTCAATTAACCCAGGCGATGTACTTCTGGGCTCAACAACAACTCGTTAAACGCGGATTTAAACTATTTATGTCTCCATGTGCAGCCAAAGCACATACCCTGTACGGCACCGGTTACCTGCCCTTCTTTGCCGACCAGACCTACACTCTCAAAGGCGAAGACCTGGCCTTAATCGGCACTTCAGAACAGACGCTGGTCGGCTATCATGCCGATGAAATTCTGGAAGCCGAATCCCTCCCGCGCTGCTACACGGCCTACACGCCGTGTTTCCGCACCGAAGCCGGAAGCTACGGCAAAGACTCCCGCGGAATTTTTCGGGTGCATCAATTTCACAAAGTAGAACAGATTGTCTTTTGCATGCCGGAAGACTCGCCGAAATATCACGAATTTTGCCTAGCTAATGAAGAATATTTACTACAGCAACTTGGCATTCCATATCATGTTGTCAATGTCTGTATCGGTGATTTAGGGGCTCCCGGCATCAAGAAATACGATATCGAGGGCTGGTTCCCGGGCTTTAATGCCTATCGCGAGCTGACGTCCAACACGAACCTGACCGAATTTCAATCCCGCCGATTGAACATCCGCTACAAAGACAAAGATGGCAACCGCGGTTTTGTTCACACGATTTCAGCAACGGCCTTAACCGATCGCGCAG
>JBAYAV010000238.1:0-5160 GCA_041669565.1 Lentisphaeria bacterium | reverse complement strand
GTAAACCGTCTTCCATACTGATTGTACCAGTCATCCCGCCACTGCTCATCTGGTTATCGAGAGCAAATGCAAGCTCATCATAGAGCAATGCTTTTGAATTCCTCAGGCTCAATTCCTGCCCGAAAGCATCAAACACAAAAATGATTGCAAGCGTAGCAAGAAGGAACTTCGAAATAAGTCGATGTCCGAATTTTGCGCATTCAGCTTGCCTTCTTTTCTTCCGATTCATAATGTTGTTTCTAACAATATTCACGATGGTCTTCAATTTCTTTTTTCCTCTTGTTTGGTTGTAGAACGTTAGCGATGAGGCGCGAATTTACGAGTCGCTTCCATCGATTAGTTAGAATTTTTTTTGTTTGATGTTGCTCTCTCAATATAGTTTTGCACCGATAATTATGCAAAAATATATTGAGAGAAAATGCGTCTTTGTTGATATTTCATGAACATCATGTTGTATTGGGGATGTGTATGTAAAAATCTGTATTTTAGTGCTACATATTAAATGTAGTACTAAAACAACAAAAAGGAAGCCGAAATATGTAGAAAATACACAAAATCCGGCTTCATGCTACATTATTTTGCAAAACTCAGATTCCCTGATTGTGTATCCTGCAGTATCCATATTGTTCTCTGTTCCAACGTTAGAGTCACACTTCCCTAGACGCGCCCAACGGCTTGAAATAGTGTGCACTCATTTGTTAAGGGGCTGTTCAGAAATAACCTTTACATTTGCCTGATTCTCGTGAATGCTTTTTGTGCCGCCAACCTCGTTACATCCCTAAGGGTATGCTCTTTGTCGTCGGCCCCAAAATCAAATCACGATTTTTTCGGAAAATTGTCAAGTTAATTTTTTTACAGCCCCTAAGATTGTTTTTCTTTCTTTAGTTTTTAATAAAATTATGACCATCAAACGTAAACTCGTCTTCATTAAATTCTTCGAATCTAGATTGATTCTTAATCTGATTTTCACACAACCATCTAATAAATCTACCCTTAATCAATTTTCCTCTATGTCCCGGAGGCATTCTTTTGCCTTCTTTTTTCTATAACGAAATCGACCACAGTAGAAGAAAATAGACATTTCATGTGTCGGACAAATCTAATGGCTGCTTGTTGTATAGGGCTGCGTCCATGCCGTTTTTACTTTTGGGTGGAAATGAGGAGTGATCTTGCTGGGACTATCCGATTCCACGCGTGCCCGGATATACAGGTCATCTGCCTCCAACTGATACGTTGCCTCTGTGCCTTCGACTGTTTTTACAATCCGGCCGATGTCGTCCGAGTATATTGGTATAGTGCGAGCCGGTGGTCGTTGACCTTTCCCGGCAGGACTTGAGATCTCGGTTACACTCTGATCAAAATTGTCTTTCGTGGTGATGAATTGTATGCGGTAATGGACCCCTTTTTCTGCTTTCACCTTTACACGTAAGGTTTTGTTCGCTGAAGTAAACACGACATCTTCCAATAACACCCCGGTCGAAGCGTAGAAATCCCCTTTGCGCATGGCCGAGATCAAATCCTTTGGTGTCAAAGTTGCAGCATGTACCATTATCCATGCGTCTCCCACTGCGTCTTGGCCTTTGATACGCTCTGGATCATAGAAATGAGCGTCGTCTGAACCGATTCCGTAAAGGAGCTGATGCTTATGAATCAGACGGAAGGCATTAACGATGTCCCAGAACTTATCCACGGTATAGGTCTGCGCTTGAACATTGGGGGCAAATGAGGACCCATTGTTGCATATCTCGAAAAAGCGTATTTCAGGACGTTCAATCAGGTTTTGTGGTAAGATGTCGTAATAGACCCAGAAGGGGTGGTTAAGCATGATTATATACGGTCTTTGCTGTTCGATAGCGATCTGCTCTGCCTCCAAGGCGTTCAAGGCGATGATCTCGCTAATTGTTGTCTCATTGACTGTTTTGATCAAATTGGCCCCCTTGATACAAGGGAGTATAGAGGGAAGGTTAATGTAGTTCAGGTGAACACCGCGGTTGTGGACTGTTTGAGTTATCTCGACTCCAGGCAACAGAATGAATTTTCCGGGCTCCTCGAATTTTGCCTTGAGTTCTGTATACGTCTTCAGTCTAACAGATGTGACCAGTCCATTGGTTTTACTTTCCACCCATTCTTTTCCGAAGGTTTCAACATACTGGTCGAAATAGGCTTGGCAGATTGTCGGTGGCCATCCTTTTTCCGTTGCCTCGACCTTACGCCAGAGTCCCTTATTGTTTGCAAACCGATTATGATCGGTCATGGCTAAGAACTGGTATCCGCGCTGCTTATATTCTTTAATCGCCCGTTCTGGGAATGCTCGTCCGTCTGACCAATAGGTATGCGTATGTAGCTGACCACGAAACCATTGCAGATTATCGGCGGCTTGCGTGGGCTGCCCAGTTAGCGCAACCCATAGAATGACTGCACAACCAAGAATTAATCCGGGTACTAATTTTGCTTTATTCATCGTTTTTATTCTCTTTCCATTTGGCCAACAATCAGTATGCGTTATACCATAATTTGGAGAAAATCAGGTATTTGCAACCATTATTGTCTTTGTTTTTTTAAATTTTTACCGATATTTTGATTCTGTATTTAATTTTAGGATATGTTTTTCCATAACATAATCCCACATTTGCATTCATAGAACATAAATTAGGGAATTGTTAATAAAATCCTGAATTCATGAAGTAAAAGTAGCGTCGTCATTTTTACGGATTCAGAAACTCTGATTTAAAAAAAATGACGATTTTTTCAACCAACTACACTTGCAGTAGACTGTATTATTTTGAAAACATGCCTTTATGGACTCATTTGACCTTCTCCTGATGTTTTTTTGAACAAATGACACAAGTTATGGATACAGATATCCATATTGTAACGCTTTTCTGCGCTACGAACTGATAGGACTTTTGGTGTTTTTTCGTTCAGCAAAGTGAATATATCTCTTTCATTGTAGAGAAGTCAGGACAATTCCTACCGAACTTCTGGATTGTCTGGTTGGCATGGCTGACGATTTTGCAGCCAACTTTGATGTAGTCAAGCAATACCGTGCGGAGGCGATAACGCAACGGACAGGATTTTGCATCTACAGGGGACTTGGCACTCCGCATTGCTGTCGGACCTATGAAACGAAGGCAGTTGAAAGCCACAGTCGCCAGCCCCAAGACAAGTGTATTTGTCTTTAAATTTCCGCTGGAGAGAAGCTCAATTCCCATATCGCTTTTAAGTTCGCTGTGGAACTGCTCGCCGGTGCCATGATCGTGGTACAGGGCGGTGCATTGGTGTATGGAACATGACAGATTTGTCCACCAGCTATCAAGTTCAATGGAGGGTATCAGCAGTTTCTGGCCATTCGCGAGGACTGTGCGCTCACTGGTCTTAACAGCCATAAAACATTTGTATTCAGGGAAATCTGCGGGTGTTCTGTCACTCCTAACGCCACGGTAGACAATCTTTCCGGGCCGCACCTGTTCAGGAGTCGCGTAATAGCGGATGCTGTCAAGAAACTGTTCCGGGCTTTCTTTACGCAGATTACGCTTTACCAGGTCTTTGACTCCAAGATCTAAAAGTGCCTTGATAAAATCACTTGAGTCCTATCCGGAATCGACACGCACCAGCAACTCTTCTTCCTTGTATCCCGCCTGTATCATGATGGTGATGCACCGCTTAAGAAATTTCACCGCACCTTTCTCGCTGTGCGGACTTCCGGGTCGCAGTTCGTTGGCGACCATGAAGCCTTCGCGTCCTGCATAGCAGAAAATTGGAGCAAAACCATTGACCTTGTGATAGGATAGAACGATGCCTTCCTTGTGGGAGGCAATATCCTCGAAAACGGAGACGTCAATATCCAAAGGAATCCGTTTCTCATCGTCAACATCAATCTTTGTGAGGTTGACTCGGGACAGCGGATCACGGACATTTGCGTCGAGAATGCGCTGTCCGTCTTTTTCAGCGAGGGCATCCAGGCGTTGCCGATAGGTTTCCTGTGAGGGAACGCTACTGCCCGCAACCTTACGGAAAAGAAAGTCGGGACGGAACTTTTCAATGTCCGCATAATTGCTGTTGCCGGCGGTCATGAGGCCAATGGTGAATGCAGAATAACATGAATTGAGCGCCGCGAACAGTTCGATATCCCAATCCTTCATGCGAAAATTTCCATCGAACATTTTTTTACAAAGGGAAAACCGTCCTTTAAGTTGATTTCTTCAGAACTTAGCATCAATTTAAACATTGATAACCTCGTTGGTGAGTGAAATTATGATACTTTGTGCATATTACAATATACTACAAACCAATAGGTTGTCAATTATTTTTCGTGTTTTTTTTGTATGATACTTCACGGATTCAGGTATATATATAAATATGTGCGTGCAAAAGTCAATCTTGCAAATGTGACAATAATTGTACTGCACGGTAACGGTTATACTGCCTTTCGAGGACGCTAAGTCCTTCTAAGACACGGGCAGGTATGACCGCTTTTTTTTATGATCGAAATCACAAGAAAATAGGTAAAAGATACAATTCAACTAATCTAACGAATGAAACAGAAGAAAGAAGGAAAGTAATATAAACCTGATAAAAAATAAGGACACCACAATCTACAAGACACACATCAAAAAGGCAAGAGACATAACGTGGATATCCTTATAAAATGTTCACTCGTGCAAGAACGGGCGGAAAATATTCCGCCCCTACATTACGTTTATATTTGCCTCGACACGTGAAGGCGCACGCCGGGGCAGGAACATGCGGAACATTCGCCCTTACAATTTTAATCGATTTGATTGTGATTCAAACGATTTTTGTTTTTCTGTAAAAGACGTATGTATATAAAAATCTGCGACCGTGCAAGAACGGGCGGAAAATATTCCGCCCCTACAATTGCATTGGATTGTCAATAATATATTGTGCAATGCGTTTGTATTCTGTTTTGTTCCTGATAACATGTTCCCAATAATTACGTTGCCAAATGGATTTACCGATGGGGTAATCTTTCAATGATTTTTTCTGAAATCATTTTGTTACACCAATTTAAAAACCACGAATGATTGAACCGAGGGTCGGAATGTTTTCCGTTCCTACAATTTTAATTATTCCGTGAAAATGATTGGGCATTACAATATATTCGTATAATTGGGTGTTTTGATAATGATTCGGTATTTC
>JBAYAV010000237.1:0-5167 GCA_041669565.1 Lentisphaeria bacterium | reverse complement strand
TTTTTCTCAACGCTAATGCCAAAATCATAAGCGTTTCCTAAATAGAACTGCGCTTCCGCCAATCCTTGCTCAGCCGCCTTCCGAATCCACTCGACAGCTTTGGATTCGTTTTTCTCAACGCCAGTGCCTAAACGATAAGCGTTTCCTAAACAAAACTGCGCAGTGGCAAATCCTTGCTCAGCAGCCTTCCTATACCACTCGACAGCTTTTGATTCGTTTTTCTCAACACCAGTGCCATCGCAATAGCAAAAACCTAAATTTAACTCTGCATCGGCATATCCTTGCTCGGCGGCCTTCCTATACCACTCAACAGCTTTTGAGTCGTTTTTCTCAACACCAATGCCAAGAAAATAGCAAGCTCCTAAATTGTACTGCGCTACGACATCTCCTTGCTCGGCGGCCTTCCGGTACCACTCGACAGCTTTGGATTCGTTTTTCTCAACGCCAGCACCAAAGAAATAAGCATCTCCTAAATAGCCCTGCGCTTCCGGCAATCCTTGCTCGGCAGCCTTCCTGTACCACTCGACAGCTTTTGATTCGTTTTTCTCAACACCAGTGCCAGAGCCATAACATTTTCCTAAATTGTATTGTGCTTCAGCATCTCCTTTTCTTGCTTTGCTTTCACAGGAATTCACCGATTCATCACTGGAAAATCTATTTTTGACATCACTAGAGAACATACAGTAACATAAAAAACAAATTCCTAAAATTATTTTTGTTAAATTTGACATGAGCTTGTTCCTTAAAATAAATTTATAGCAAACCTGAATCCGTGAATTACCACGTAAAAAGAACACTGAGAATAACTGACAACCTGTTGGTTTGTCATATTTTATACTGCCGACCAAACACCTTAATTCCACTCACCAACAAAGTTATCATTGCGTAAACGTATGCTAAGTTCAGAAGAAATCAACTCGCAGAACAGTTTTTTCTTTGTAAAAAAATGGTTGAATGGAAATGTTCGCATGAAAGATTGGGACGCAGAACTGCCACCGACAACAGCAACTATGCGGACATTGAAAACTTCCGTTCCGACTTTCTCTTCCGTAAGGTTGTGGGCGGCAACGCTCTCTTGCAGGGAACCTATCGGCAGCCATATCAGCCCGTAGTTGTCCGTCACAAAATGGATATCTGTATTCTTGACTTGTGACACTTGCCCCCCCCAAAAAAACATCTGAGGGAGGCCCAATGAGTCTATAGAGTGAGACCTGTTTACGAAGCGATTTTTATTTCACGGATTCGGGATAGAAAATACAAATCCCGCAGACCGGTATACTATATTATAAATAAGAATATATATTATTAAATTTCACGGTACAAAAGTCCCGAAATTTCATAGCGGACAAAAAAAAGAATATTGAATCTGTTTACCAAAGCAATAAGATCGAAAATACAGGAATAAAGAATGACAGACAATACGACGAATATCGGCTTTGAAAAACAAATTTGGGAAACTGCATGCATTCTGCGAGGCAATATGGACGCTGCAGAATACAAACAAGTCGTTTTAGGGCTGATTTTTCTAAAATATATCTCCGATAAATTTGATGAAAAATTTCAGGAGTTGCTCCAAACAGGAGAAGGACAAGAAGAAAATCACGAAAAATACACCGCCGACAATATATTCTTTGTTCCACACAAAGCCCGCTGGAATAAAATTGCCCTAAACGCCCACTCTCCCGAAATCGGGAAATTAATCGATAACGCGATGCTCCTTATCGAAAAGGAGAATCCGCGCTTAAAAGGCATCCTTCCGAAAAATTTTGCGCGACCAGAATTAGACAAGCGCCGACTCAGCGATATTGTTGACCTCTTTACGAATGTTAAAATGATCGAGCATGGTGACACGCGCGACATTCTTGGGCGCACCTACGAGTACTGCCTTTCCAAATTTGCCGAGCAGGAAGGCAAACTCGCGGGCGAATTTTATACTCCGGCCTGCGTCGTGCAAACACTGGTGGCCATTCTGCAGCCTTTTGAAGGCTGCGTTTATGATCCTTGCTGCGGCTCCGGCGGCATGTTTGTACAATCGGTCAGCTTCATAAAAAATCACCGCGGCAATATTAACAAAATCCGCATTTACGGTCAGGATTCCAATCCCACAACCTGGAAAATGGCGCAAATGAATCTCGCCATCCGCGGCATCAAGGCGAATCTCGGCAGTTATAATGCCGACACCTTTTTTAATGACTGCCACCCCACCATCAGCGCGGATTTTATTATGGCGAATCCGCCCTTCAATCTCTCCAATTGGGGCGCCCACAAACTGCAAAAAGACGCCCGTTGGAAATACGGCGTTCCGCCTACCGGAAATGCAAATTTTGCTTGGCTCCAGCACATGATTTCTCACCTGTCGCCGCACGGAAAAATTGGCATGGTTCTGGCAAATGGATCGCTGTCATCAACCAGCGGCGGAGAAAATGAGATCCGTAAAAATATTATAAAAGACGATCTGATTACCTGCATTGTCGCCATGCCTACGCACCTTTTTTACACAACGCAAATCCCAGTCTCGCTATGGTTCTTAAGCCGAAACAAAAAACAAAAAAACAAAACACTCTTTATCGATGCCCGAAAAATGGGCAAAGCCATGACACGCAAACTCCGGATATTAACCGATAACGAAATTGCAAAAATGGCAGACACCTTCAATAAGTACGAAAACGGCACCCTAAAAAATATCAGCGGCTTCTGCGCCGTTGCTACAACCGACGAAATTATTCAAAAAAATTATATTCTGACTCCAGCGCGATATGTCACAATAAAAGAAGAGAAAAAAGACGAGGAGCCCTTTTCCCAAAAAATGACCCGGTTAACCTCAGAACTTTCCGACCTTTTTCAACAATCGCATATATTTGAAACAGAAGTCCAGAAACAACTTAAAAATATTGGATTTGAAACAAAATAATGACATGGCAAAAAACAACCATCGGCGCTCTCGGTCAAATCATTACCGGGAAAACGCCTTCCACTCAAAAACATGAATTCTGGCAAGGGGACTATCCCTTTATTACCCCCAAGGACATTCAAAATTCAAAACATATCTTTTCAACAAGACGCTCCCTCTCTGAACTTGGCGCTCAACAAACAAAAAGAGTGCTTCTGCCTCCCAATTCTATTTGCGTCTCATGCATCGGCAATCTCGGCTATGCAGCAATGACGACAACGCCATCAATCACCAATCAGCAAATCAATTCCATTATTCCTTCCCCTCAAAACAACCCCAGCTTTATCTATTATCTGCTCAAAAATATGTGGGCGGATTTCAAAAACCTCGAGGGACAATCCACCACGATCTCTATTTTAAATAAAACGCTATTTTCTAAAATTGAAATTCAAATTCCCAACAAAGAGACACAAGAACGCATCGCGGCACTGCTCTCCTCTTTCGATAATAAAATTGAAAACAATAACGCCATAAACAAAAACCTGGAAGCGCAAATACGAATCCTCTATAAAAACTGGTTTATCGATTTCGAACCATTTCAAAAAGAGAAATTCGTCCATACAGAGTCCGGAAAAATCCCCCAAAACTGGAAATTCGGCACCCTGCAGGACCTTCTTGAAATTCGATACGGAAAAAGCCACCAGGCACTCGCAGATGGCACCATCCCGGCTTATGGCTCCGGCGGCATCATCCGCTCTGTTGAAAAACCCCTCTACTCCAAAGAAGCCGTTTTAATCCCACGCAAAGGCACGCTCAATAATGTGGTATACAAAAATACGCCATTCTGGTGCACCGACACTATGTTTTATTCCATCGAAAAAACCCCAAACGCCGCTAAATATGCCTATATCATCCTAAAAACCATGGATTTAGTTTCCCTAAACAACGGCTCGGTTGTTCCCAGCCTGACCGTAGATGTTCTCAAAGATATTCGCATCATCATTCCACCGGCATCCGTCCTGAAAAAATTCAACGCCATTTGCAAAACGCTTTTTCAACAAATAAACTATTATGACCAGGAATCCGAACACCTTGCAAACATAAGAGACACGCTCTTACCACAAGTAATGTCCAACAAAATTAAAATTCCCCACACTCAACCCCCATCCAAACAAAAGCCCGCAAAAAGAAAATAAAAAAGATCTTTCTCGATACACTCAAACTCTATATAAAAAAATACAAAAAAGATAAATTATACAATCGATAAAAAACACAATACCCATATTAAAAGAACACCAACTACTTATTTTACAGATCCTGCAAGCTTTAATAATTTTTATCTTTTTCGCAAAAAAAGTTAAAAAATACAATAAAAACACAGAAAAATACAAACCCCGAAGTGTTTTTTTCTTTTTATAATATATATTCTATAGTAGTTTTTTATCCTGCCATTTTTTATCCTTTTACTTCGGATACAGATTCATAAAAGAGCTCAATCATTCACGCTTGCATACCATTACAAGATGGTACAACAAAAAACATCACAACAACAGATCGGCTGGAAAAGACGAGCATCGGTATGGTTGACGCCTTTTTTTAGTCCAATTTTCAATAGAGCAATCGATTTCTGCAATTGACAACAGCAACCGAACAAACGACTCAACGTACTAGAAACAATGTTTTTCCAGACAGAACTATATTTTAAAGGAGATTCCTAAATATGAAAAGAGAAGGCGAAATCCGAATCCCATCCGGCTGTGCAATCAGCGGCATATTTTCTAAAAAGAAAAAACTTTTTTCTGGCGAAAGAGCCATTGACTCCATTCGCGTAATGCATGACCGCTCCAATGGCTTAGGCGGCGGTTTTGCCGGCTATGGCATTTACCCGGAATATGAACAGTACTTTGCACTCCATATCCTCTATGATGACAAACAAGCAAAACAGGAAACTGAAGCTTTTTTAGAACACCACTTCGATGTCATTAACCTCTCCAAAATACCAACCCGAAAAATTCATGCCATCAAAGACGAGCCTCTTATTTGGCGTTATTTTGTAGAGCCGCTTCATACAAAATTAGCCGAATGCCAACTGGAAGAATATGAATACACCGCACGCTGCGTGATGAATATCAATACCAATGTCCGCGGGGCCTGCATTATTTCATCCGGCAAAAATATGGGCGTTTTCAAGGCTTTGGGGTACCCCGAAGATGTCGGGGAATTCTATAAACTGGAAACCTATAAAGGATATTGCTGGACCGCACACGGCCGCTATCC
>JBAYAV010000236.1:0-5168 GCA_041669565.1 Lentisphaeria bacterium | reverse complement strand
TCAGGGCTATATGCCGAATCATGTCGGTCTTTATAATCGCTCACAATCTCCCTATCTTTGCCGTATGGTTAAGGATTATATCGCATTGACCGGCGAAAAAGATTTTTTAGCTGAATGCGGCGAGGGGCTGCGACAGGAATACAACTTTTGGATGACGGCTCGAAATTCACCGATCGGGTTAAACCGTTACGGTCATCATGATACACAAAAAGGTTGTGAAAAATTTTATAATGAATGCTTAGTGGAAAGGCTTCATTTGTCACCGGATGTCTCTGCGCAGGAAAAAAGCCGCGTGGGTGGGCATTTTTTGGCAAATGCCGAAGCGACCTGTGATTTTACGTCTCGTTTTGAAGGCTTCTGTTTGAATTACTGCGCTGTTGATTTGAACGCTTTGCTCTATGAATACGAACAATATCTTAAGGAAGTTTCCGTAGAACTAAAGTGGGGTGATACGGCTTTGTGGGCAAGCAGGGCGGAACAGCGACTTGCTTTGATGAATCATTATTTTTGGGATGAAAAACAGGGTCTTTTCTTCGATTATGATTTTGTGAATGATAAATTCGGCCCCGTTTCAGCCTTGACAGGATTTAACACTTTGGCAACGGGAGTGGCGACTCCAGAACAAGCTGCCCGTATGGTTGCAAACCTTCCGCTTTTTGAACGGGATTATGGAATTGCTTATGCTCCGGATCATGAGGGATGTCGAAATTTTCAATGGGATTACCCAAATGTATGGCCGCCAATGGTGTATATGACAGTAGAGGGCCTGCGGCGTTATGGCTTTATAAAAGAGGCAAAACGAATTGCCCTAAAATTTGTTTCTACAACGATTCGTTTGTTTGAAGAAACAGGACAGCTTTGGGAAAAAACGGATGCCGAAACGGGAAAGGTGGCTGGCGGGGAATATGATGCCGCGCCTATGCTGGGCTGGTCTGCGGGTGTTTTTTTGGCGATGGTCGAATTTTTAAAGTCGAATGAAAGAAAAAGGGCATGAGGGACTGGAATCATGAAGCAGAAGATAAATTTAGATAAACTGTGTTCACCCATTTTGTTAAAGGGTAGTGAATATACGGCTTACCGCGATCCGGCTGTTGTTTATTTTGAAAAAGTGTTTTATCTTTATTATACGCTGGTTAGAACGGAGGCTTCGGGGGATGTCTATTCGTATACCGCGATGAGTACAAGTTCGGATTTGTTGCATTTTTCAAAACCGGTTCTTCTTACTGCGAAAGATAAAGCTCTTAATTTTTCTAGCCCTGGAAATGTAATTCGCTATCACGATAAATGGATTCTGTGTCTGCAAACTTATCCACGGCCAAAGGGCGAAAAATACGCAAATAATGATGCCCGAATCTGGACGATGAAAAGCGATAATCTGATCGATTGGAGTGCCCCGGAAATACTGATGGTAAAAGGAAATAATGTTCCCGTTGCTGAAATGGGCAGAATGATCGATCCTTACTTGCTGGAAGATAAAGATGTTGCTGGAAAATACTGGTGCTTTTATAAACAAGACGGCGTAAGTATGTCCTATTCCTATGACTTAAAAAATTGGACTTATTTTGGGCATTCTAATTCCGGTGAAAATGTTTGTGTCTTGACGAAAAAGGATGAGTATGTCCTTTTCCATTCGCCGAAAAATGGTATCGGTGTCATGAAATCAAAAGACTTGACAGACTGGGCAGAATCGGGTAAAACGATTACCCTTGGACAAAAAGACTGGCCATGGGCCCAAGGTCGATTAACCGCTGGATTTGTTTTAGACTGTAGAGAGGAATCGGAAATCGGAAAATATTTGATGTTTTTCCATGGGACAGGCCCCGAGGATGAATCGGTAATATTTGATACTTATTCTTGCATAGGTTTGGCGTGGAGCGATGATTTAACCACTTGGAATTGGCCGGGGGGAAAAATATAAAATTTCCGCAATTTGATTTAGCAAACGAGGTTTTGCTGAATGCAGGAAGGGCTGTTTTATCTGCCGCGATTTGTAAAAAAAGGAAAAATAGTATTTTTTTTGGGGGGGGCTTTGGTGGCTGATTCATTATAGGCAACAGAAGGGAAGCACTGGCTAAAAATGAAATAAAACCAGTCTATCCCTTCTTGCTAAAAAATTATTTTTTGCGAACTGAGAAACCGAAGGATCCTTTTTTTACACCAAGATGAAAATAGCTGCCATGAGAATAAGAAATCAGTCCCGCTTTTTCAAGATGAAGTTTTCCGCGTTTATCAACGAGTGAAGCGCGAACTTGTACTGCCACAATTTCTGCTAGAAACATCACGTGGGATCCTAACGAAATCTTGTTTTTGACAATACACTCCAAGCTGACAGGGCATTCTAAAATCATTGGCGCCTTTACTTTGCTGCATGGCGCTGCTGTTAATTTCATTGCCGAAAATTTATCGACATTTCGTCCGGATTTTACGCCGCACCAATCGGTAATGCCAGCTTGATTGGTGCCGGGCATATTGACTACAAATTCTTTTTCGCGATTAATAATATCAAAAGAATATCGTTCCGGTCGTACTGAAATAGACAGCATGGGCGGATCGCTGCAAATCGTCCCTGCCCAAGCAATGGTAATAATATTCGGCTTTGTATTTGCACTCCCGCCGCACGAAACTAGAACAACCGGCACGGGTGATAAAAGAGTTCCGGGCTTCCATTCTATTTTTTGAAAATCCATTTCTGTGTTTTTCTTCTTGTGAGATGTTTTCATTTGTTTTCCTTATGTTTTCTTGTTAAATTATACGGTAAAAAAATTGCCTTTTTACAAAAAAGAGATATATTTATAAGTATTAGATTTTGTTCGAAACAAAAAGAATTATCTTGGTTTCGAAATGCTTTCATTTAAGTGTAATGTTGTATTAAATAAAGAAGGAGTTTTTAATGTCTTTTTTTGATTCTATTCTAAAAATGTTCGGCGGAAAACCGGGAAAAAACAAAACGAATCAACAAGCTATGAGAAAGATTCCACGCCGTAAAAATCAGCAGGTGTATGCCGGACGGCCAACAGGAGTTCCTGACTGGGCAAAAGACCTGAATATTACGAGTTTAGTAAATGCTATTCAAGATCATGTGGTTTGTAAATATGGACCGAATTTCGGTATGAAAAAAATTATGACGACGATTATTGGCGCAAATGGTAACCTTGTTCCCGAATATGAAGGCGTTGCTGGTGACTGCGGTGCGGTTCATAACTTCGGTATGAAAGTCGCTTTGCAAGATGGTATGACCATGCCTTATCGGTATATTAGCGCGAAACATGCTTACTCGACTTGTTGTGATAATCCAAAACGCTGCCCCTTCTATCAGGCAGCTGAAAATGATGCTGCTATGATGGCTGCAAAAATGAAAAAACGCTGATTCCTTTCTGCTTTTTGTTGTGGTCTTTTGAGAGCACCGCAGACCTTGCAGAAGTGGTCCTATTTGAAAACGTTATAATATATATGATATCATTGTATTATAACGTTTTTTTTGTATGCGCGGCATGGGGTAAACCCCGATGCTGAAAGTCCGCTATCGGCCTGGCAGAAGGAACGGTTCGCGAAAGGCAGGGGTGCCATTCACGTAAGGTGAAATCTGAAAGAAGCCGGCCGCCAAAATTCGAACCCGACGACCAGAAATCATAGTAAGCAAATATACGACCGATAAGACGGCAAAACAAAGTATTTCTCTGGTGCTCTGCCCAATCCCCGGGATTTTCTAAGGCATAAGCATCTCCCATGCATATTTGAATATGATTTTGCTAGATTTTAATGCCCGATGAACTAAGCAAATGCCCAGTCAATGCGCCCGGTTATTCTTCAGTACAATGAATGCACTTGAAAATAGAATGCGTATCGTGTAACGTTTTGTTTACGAATTAAATTTACAAATTTATCTCAAAAGAGACAGGAGCAATGCGCATTAAAACTATACTCAATAAAGGACACTATTTCAAGTCATTCAGCTTCGAAAAAGCCCATTTTGATGAGAAAAAGAAATCAATTTAGTTCAAGTTGTACCTCGGCTAATAGCAAGAGGATTTGCAGCTACTGTGGATCGGTTGCACCAGGATACGGTACGTAGCCAAAAGACTTGAAAAATATCGAGAACGAATCGCAAACTATTTCCGGCGGGAAAAAAGAGTCCAATCGTGGGATTGTAGGCCGGCTGAACCGGAAAATAAAAAGCCGTTCTACTAATCTGCTCGATTTTAAGAATGAATTAAAAATTGCATTATGCCTATCAATAGAATTAGGAGTATCCATTTTCCCCTGATAGGAATAACTCCCGTTTAACCTATGAAGATTTAGGCTGTTAGTACCCACATTTCTCACTTTTTAAAGCATTAAACTGAGCTAATTTTAGATTTCTGACTTCATCTGTCAATGATAACTCAAATTGGTGCCAAATTTATCACCTACGTGTCCCATAAAAAGCTGCCTATGATTATGTGTTTTAATC
Organism: Lentisphaeria bacterium; assembly: GCA_041669565.1. Taxonomy (GTDB): domain Bacteria; phylum Verrucomicrobiota; class Lentisphaeria; order Oligosphaerales; family Oligosphaeraceae; genus JBAYAV01. The sequence goes on along the minus strand of JBAYAV010000236.1, from coordinate 718 downwards.
AGGTTTTTATAGAGAAAATCCGCTTCATTATTTTCTTCAAAGAGATAGTCGAAGCCTGTTAATAATGATGCCGATTTTAATTATCATCCACACCATATGTCCTAAAACAAAATTTGAGAAAAAGGATTTATGTCAAATAGCGTTTTTCCTATAGCATTTTTGATATCCAACTAGTATTTGATCCGAAAACGATGATCTAAAAGCGCACTTTTCCCATCTCCTCATACAAGCTCTTTTTTCTGAGGTCAGGAAGTCTGGATTTTCACCTTTCTTGTTTTTTATTTCTATTTCTCCTCAATGTCAGGTTTTCAAAATAGGTTTGCATTTGTATCTTGGCGTAGTAAACACTTCCAACGATAGCCCCAGCGCCTCCAAGTAGGCGGGCACTTCCTCACGCATACCCTGTGCCAGGATTCGGGTTCCTTTGATGAGCATGATCTGGAGCCCCCAGAACTTGGTCGACATTGCATAGGCCGTAGGCCTTCTTGTCAGTTGCCTGTTGAGTCCCACGAGTGTGCCGCCAGTATTTGCCAGGTAATTGCGCATAGAACGCTCTATTAACCGCCAGATAAGCAATGATATAATGAGAATGATCCCCAGCACGTCAATGTGCTCGGCTTTTTTCAAAAACAGATCATTGACAATAAGGGGATCCTTCAGAAAAGCAAAGTTGCTTTCTACGCCATATTGCCCTTTGTAGATGCGGAATAAGCTTTTT
>JBAYAV010000235.1:0-5202 GCA_041669565.1 Lentisphaeria bacterium | reverse complement strand
CATGAATTATCGTCGACGGTTTCGGTTTGGGATCTTGAAAATCCGCGAGCGCCGAAATGCCTGCAGACCCTCTCAATTTTGCCGAACTTTTTTCATGGAGAAAATACGGCTTCTGCCATAAAAATGTCTTCCGACGGCACTCGCCTGTATTGTTCCAATCGCGGTTATGACAGCATTGCGTCCCTTGCGATTGATCCAAAATCAGGCCTTTTAACCCTTTTGGCAATTTCGTCGACGCTCGGTCGCGGGCCGCGCGATTTTTCCATCCTGCCGGGTGAAAAAATGATCGTTGTTGCTCATCAGTATACCGATACGCTGATTTGCCTGAATATAAATTATGAGACCGGCGTTTTAACACCCGCGAATGATTTTTTAACTCTAGAACAACAGCCCGTCTGCATTTGCGTTGGCGCAGAATATTAAACATCCGGCGCGTCTTATGATTACCGGAATCCGTGAAATAAAAATAGTTTCGTCCTTTTCACGGATTCCGAAACGATTCTGCTTTTCTTAATTTTTAGAAAAATTAAATATACAATACAGGTTGTGGTAAAGCCCCGCGAAAAACGTCTGAAATATCATCGTCGAAATACGTAGAAAGACGTCCTCATTGCGATGGCATGTTGGGGATGTGCGCATAAAAACGCGCGGTCCTATAAGAATGGGCGGCTGTTTTGTCTTCCCGCTCGGAGCGGCGCACGGCCGTGCGTCTCTGCCCCCCCAGACGTCGGAACGGGGACATCACTATTATACCGATAGAAACAAAATTATGGACGATAAATACCACCACAAATATTGAAAAAAATCACACAGAATGTCCAATTGGGATTATTCGGGGCATGGATATTATTTCATTACATTAGCAACCAAAAATCGTGAATGTAATTCAGGAAAATAAGTGCAAAAATGGAAATTTGCGTTGAAAAAATCAATTTCGGTTGCATTGGCAGTTTGGTTTAACGATTTTTTATGATTTTAAGAAATAGTATATTGATTTTTTTTGTTTTAGGAATTTCTTTTTTTGCGGAATTCACGTGGCGATATGCCTATTCTTTTTTTAAATTCTGATGAAAAATAAAGGGAGTTAGAGTATCCTACGCTTTGTGCAACCTCTTGAATCTGTATATTCTTATTTCCTAACAAGGATTTTGCGGTCTCCATTTTTAAATAGATAAAATAATTTATAGGCGTATTTTTAAAATATTTTTTAAATAAGCGATTCAATGTAATCGTTGTCGTATTTAAGATATCTGCGATTTCTTTCGTGCTCATTTTCTGAGAAACATGATGTTCCATTAATTCTAAGGCTCTAGAAAGCAACTCAGGTATATTTATTTGTTCGAGGTTCTCCTCTAATTCTAACAATAATTTATATCCCAGGATTGAGGCACGGCGCCTGAATCCAGTTTTTTTCTCTTTTAGTTCATTGAAGCATTCACACATTGTTGTCTTTACTATTTCAAAATTATTCAACTTTATTACATCCTGTTCAATTAATTTCGTTGTAATAAGTAAACCGTTTAGCTCATGACCCGATAAGACGCACGCAAGACGATGACATTCTCCCCCGTTACCTGTTGCAAATTCATTATTTTGACCATGATGAATCAAAACAACATTTCCAGCTTCAGCTTTATATTTTTTATCATTTTGAATAAAATCCATGGCCCCTTCGAGTATTAATTCAATAGCAAAAACTTCAGAGTCTATTCTATGCCGATAATAATTTTCAAAACAAAATTCATTATTAACATAAACGATGTATAAAGGGAGTCTCTTGGCCAATTCTGGCTGCATATCCCTGCAAAGAGTCCTGACATAATACTGATTCGCAGGAGTCGACCAAATATGAGCAAATCCATCTGTTAAATAATCTCTAACATTTTTTATATGCTTTAACATTTTTACTCCTCCTATGGTCCTTTTCTAAATCCGGTTTCATTAAAAATTCAGCCTATAACCAACCATTCTACTTCAGAATCATTGATTTCTAAAAGATTAAATACGATAAAAACTATGACTCCAATAAGAGTCCACAAACACATTTAACAAATCCTGCCATCTCATTTCCTTTTGTTGATTCTTATTAATATATCATATTTATGATAGTATATCATATATATGCAGTTTTTTTCTAGTTGCGTAATGTATAATTAATATATATATTATGTATATAAAATTTAGAGAAGCAAAATAAAAATAGGATATTCATAGTAAATGGATGCGAATATATTAAATGTATGGGGACCGGGACAAATTCTGGCATTCTCAGGATTAGATGGTTCGACTGATTTCAATAATAGTTTGATATTACGAACCGCATTTAACTGGCTTGGATTTGAAATAAAACTGCCTGAAAATGGTGGCTCTATTAAAATAAAAAACTTTAATAAGAATATTGATAATCTTACTTTGGCTGGTGATTTTTTCCATATTGGAGAAACAAAAGGTGCCTTTGTGGATACCTGGCATTTATTATTGGAAGGAGATGTCGATATAGAAATCGGCAAGTCCGTAAAAATGCTTTGCGCGAATAACCGTATTCTCATTGGTGCTAAAGATCATTTTCGTCCTGAATTACTCTCTGAAAAACTCGACGAAGTAATTTCTAAACGACGGAGAAGTTTGGAAAAATTTCCAATGCCAACAAAATTGCCTGTAGATACGGAACATACTTTATGGAAAGCATACTCACAATTACGGACACAATTCTGTACCCCAGAGGGAATAATAAAAAAATTATGGACAACTCCCGATCGTTGGCCCCATCGCCAGATGTGGTTATGGGATTCCGTTTTTCATGCTGCTGGAATCCGACACTTGGATATTAAAGCTGCGCGTGAAATTCTTTCCGCAGTGCTTGAATGCAGTAGTAAAAATGGTTTCATACCATTAGACGCCAATCCCTATAATACAAGTCAACTTACGCAACCGCCACTCTTAGCTTTTGGGGTAAAACTGGTACAGGAAACGGAATCTAATATTAAATGGCTACGAGAATGTTATCCTTTCTTGAAGGCCTATATCGAATGGGATCTTAAGAACCGTGATTCGGACAATTCAGGTTTGGTCGAGTGGTACATTCAAGAACATGAAAATTGCCGCAGTGGAGAAAGCGGCATGGATAATTCTCCTCGTTTTGATGCCGCTACTCAATTGAAAGCGACTGATTTTAACGCATTTTTATCAATGGAATGTGAAATATTAGCTGGTTTTGCAGAAGAGCTTGGATTTTCAGATGATGTTGTTTTATGGAAAGAGCGTCATGAAAAGTTAAATCAGCTTATCAATAAAAAATTGTGGAATGATAAAGAAAAGTTTTATTTTGATTATGACATGAATCAAAATAAAATGTGCAAAGTCATGGCAAATTCAGGTTTTATGCCCTTGATTTGTGGTGCGGCTTCACAGAAACAAGCGGCTGAAATTGTAGCCCATTTAAATAACCCGAAAACGTTTAAGACTTCGTTCCCCGTTCCTTCTGTAGCTGTATGTTGTGAAGAATATTATTCAAAAGACATGTGGCGTGGTCCGGTTTGGATCAATATTAACTGGTTGATTGTTTATGGATTACGGCGGTATGGCTTTCATTCAGAAGCGGATATGCTTGCCAAACGAACCATGACTGAATTAGAAAAGATGTATTTAAAATACGGCGTATTCTTCGAATTTTATGATGACCGAAGTGAAGTTGATCCCCCTAATCTTTTACGGAAAGGCGAAAACATTCCTGATTCTTTCCATCAATCATTCCATGATTTTGGCTGGTCCGCCACACTTTATATTGATTTTGTGTTTGAGATGTTAAAAACGAAACAGAAAATAACCAAAGGAGGTTCTAAATGAATCAAAAGAAAAAAAGTATGAATATGAGAAGTTTTACACTTATCGAACTCCTCGTTGTAATCGCTATCATAGCGATTCTCGCAAGCATGTTACTCCCTGCCTTGAGTAAGGCTAAAGCCAAAGCGAATGCTATCGTTTGTTTAAATAACTGCAAACAATTAGGGTTAGGGTTTCGTCTGTACGTTGATGATTATAACGAATACTTTCCTCCGTATTATGCTCCTGATGGTCTGACCACATGGGGAAACAGGCTACTTGATGGGAAATATACGAACATAAAGACTTTTGTATGTCCCACTCTAAAACCTACCAGTAAAGCTCAAGACTATAATGGAAAATATGGCCTCGCGTATTCAGGCTATGGATATAATTATCGTTTTATAGGAAGTGCAACTGGAGATGGCTTCAAGACAAGTGTAAGTTCGACTTTAACGGCAAATTTATCCAGTTTGAAATTCCCGAATCAGGGCTATCTGTTAATGGATACATGGTATAAACAGTCCATAGGATATTCAATCGTATATGACATGCCTACTACGGGTAATTTAGGCCAAGCGCATCCCAGACATAATAATTCAATAAATATTCTATATCTCGACGGGCATGCCAAAGCAACCAAAGTTAATAATTCATACTTTCCTTATGAAACTATTGGTTATCAAGTTGATGTGCGTTGGACGGCAGGTCGTCAACAACTTAGGACTGATATTTTAGCTAGGTATGATTAATAAGCAAAACGTCTTTTTCCAGCAGTCTTAAATTAAATTTTAACTAAAATCGATAGAAAAAGATCCCTTTTGTTATTATTAATAGTATTTAATTGTTGTAATGAAACATCCGCTCAAAAATCAGCAACGAATCAAAAATTGATCTTGAGCATAAAAAAGATGAAATCAGATCTTCGTTTTGAGCGTATGCTTTCAAGTAAATTTGGGACAAATTCTTTGCTGCTGGCATTCAATGTCTTACGCATTCTCGGTCAATCTGTTTTAACAATGGAAGAAGCTTTGCCGCGTAAATTTAACGTTCCGCGCAGGATGTTACCCTGAGGATGCAAGATTTGGTTTATGTCACCATGCTAGAAAACCGGACATTCCAGAGCGGTCATTTTAAAACATGAGAGATATTATCCATCGTTCGATATTTTTCCTCCATTACACGCTATATATTGCAAATACAATAATTGAACATCATGGATGAAGAAAGCATATAGGAAAACGATATCAAAAATCAACGGGTGTCGTAGTTAAAATCAGCAATTAATTAATAAAAAAAGAAGCCGGAAATTCTTTTACTGATTTACGGAAAATATAGCCAAAGGGATATTTTAATGCGAAAATTAATCATTCTACTACT
>JBAYAV010000234.1:0-5209 GCA_041669565.1 Lentisphaeria bacterium | reverse complement strand
TCAAAAAACATTTTTTAGTATATCGTTTTAATTCTTTTATTCAACGTTTTTGTTGAAAATAACATATAATTAACTAAAATCAAGACTGGAAAAAGAAACACGATCTATTTTTGTAAAATGTATTTTCCAAAAAAATTAGAACGTTAATCTACACGATAGTACCTTGAGAGAAAGGCATTCTTGTTGATTGCGAACCATTGTCAATCATTCAGAGGGCTCTTAATCATGTGGAATATAGATTTCGCCGTCCTGTTGTTTACGTTGAATCATTTGCACTAATTCACGGCATTCGGATTCATTTAACGTTGCATTGAAGCGTTCACATATTTCCTGAAAAAGTTGAATGGCAGTACCAGCGGCTGCGCCGCCTTCTAAATCTCCAGCACTGCGGTTTTTTCGAACAATAATTTCCGGAATTTGACAGATATAATTTTCATTATTAGAATCTTTTTCCGAGACAAGTTGCCTCTTCATGACATTATTTAGTTGAATGCGTAATGTTAACAATTTCTGCCCATGACCAGCATTTGTAAATAACTGCCCCATTAATTCGACTGAAATATAGCTCAATTGCAAAAGAATGGAAGCATCAATTTTATTTTCAGATGCGGGCAGGCGTACGGCACAATAAAAAGCGCCATTAGAATGAAATTCCCAGTAAAAGCAGGGAGAATCACCTTCTTTTGGAGTAGCCACACTGCGTATCGAGGTGTTCGCCGCAAACATGGAATATTCCAAACGATTCAGATGCGGCCAAGGAAAATCCTGGATCGAGGGCGCTTGTAATCCTTCTATTAATTGCCGACAAGCTCCAACGGACAAATCCGAAATTGTTTCCTGTAAACAAAAAAAGCCCTCAAACATAGCTTGGTTACGAAAAATAGTGGACCCAAAATATTTCTGGGCATGCTCGCGGCTTTCCTGAAGGACCTGTAGAAAAATATCATGCGCTTCCGGTTCTGTATTTTGCCGGTCTTCATAAAGTATCCCACGTAGCATGCGCCCTAAAATTTGCCGCTGATTACGCAATGCCCGCTGAATCATGCCATGTAATTCTGACGCACGGTCTGAAACACGGCTGCGCGCATCCGGAGTACGTATATAGAAAGCGCCACGCTGCAATTCAGCACTGTAAGTATCCACACAGACATGCGGAAGGTTTGCAAAAGGATAAACAACCAATACCACATATTGCTTATGATCTACTTCAGGACGGACTAAATCAAATTCAACGGCCGGATCAGCATAACGATTAATCGTTTGCCCCACACTGCTTGGATCAAATGAGCTGGATTGTATCTCGGTCATTCCAGTATAAAGAACCGGATTGCCGCTGGCATCTTCTCCAACCCCGATAACGATATATCCACCAAGAGTATTTGCTAATGCCATTGCATGTCGGGCAAATTTTGCCCGGCCGCGTCTCCCTATTTTATTCCAGTCTTGTGCGGCTTTGAAATCAATTTGCTGATTTTCAAGACCGCGATAAATAATATTTTTCCAGTCTTCTTGTTGAAACGAAACGCGCATTTTTTTATCCTGTCAGAGAGAAAAATCACTCTTTGTTAGGTTGTGGAGAATCAAGGTCTTCCTGGATATATTTCAGCGTCCAGAGCATCGCAGCATGGTCATACGTATTTTCTTCGATATAGCTGCCCGTTTTATAATTATTCCAGCTACTGATACAAATGATCTTAGCATCTTTTTGTACCGCATTCTGAACCGCAGCAAAAAGGCTTTTGCCATTATCACGCGAGATGGGCCATTTATTGAGAATACCCGGCATACTAAAATGAATACCACCATTATTTGCAGCAATTGCCCAAGCAAACTTTTGGGGATTCGTAATTTCAGCGTTTCCAGCCCATATCGTTTTGTCCGGCCATTCTTTGCCAAAACGAATATAAGAATAACGACCAATATAACCGCCCGTTAAAATCATGCTCTTATCCAAAAAAAGAACCGTTTTACCATTGATTTGGATCGAATTCGAATATTCACCAAATCCTTGATATTGGAAAAAATTCATTACATTTTGCAGAGGCATGCTCAATTCATGACCATCACCAGCAGTAAAATATAATGCTAACTTGATCGATGGGTATTTTTTCTGGACTAATTCATAAAAGTGTTTGCAACGCTCACGGGCATGCTGCTGAGCAATGTCCTGAGGGCGAATTGTAATTAATATTCCAGTAATACCGGCAAACTGCATGCGCCTTAAATCCCGTTCCATTCGTTCATCAGTCCAGCCATGATACATTGGAACCGGACGAACAAAATCAGTAGTATTGGGAAATTCAGGGTAGGGCTGGTATTCTACCCAGAAAACGGGGCGCTGATTATTGACGTTGTAAGAATAAACGAGTCTTTGCCGCTTCGAAGCACAAGAGACACAAAGAAGAGAACAAACAGCCATGCAAAGGATCGTTTTTAGATAATTTTTCATAATGATTTTATAACTTTTTTAGTCTTTTTTGAGAGGGGTGAAATCAGGGCAGTCATCCATCGGATTGACGTCTTTATTGTGCAGTACACAATGAAATCGGAATGGATTTTCAAAATGATGAGCACAATTCTTACAAAAAGACAATAATCCCGGATCTTGTGGGGAAGTTTCGCCTTCTTCGGATAAAAATAAATCAGAAAGCTGGGGTTGACTAGACAATGGGGCTGTATCGCCAAATAAATCAGGCAACGGTCTGGAATCTAAATCAGTAAATTCTGGCGCAGAAGACGAACGCTTTTCTTTATTGAATAATTGATTCAGTAAATTTTCTGATTTTACGGGGCCTTCTTCGCTGAAAATTGCAGATGCTAATTCTTCCGTTTTTATTTCATGATGACAAAACGCACATTCAAAATAACTGCGTGTTAAAGTAAATCCATCATACTCATTTTTCTTTCGGAGGATGCTTTCGCATTGACAATAATTACAATAAAAAGACTCACCATCAGAAAAACAGCTCGTCTGTTGTTCATTTGATAAATTTTTCATACTTAAAACTATATTCCATAGTAAAAAAAAAGCAAATCCATAATCCTGTTTAGAAGTTAGAATTTTATGAATTTAACGTTCCGATTCAATTATTTGTTGTTATAGCTTGATTTTTTTCATTTACAAGTTCAATTAAATCCATCAAACACATTGTTTCACTCCATTCCTGGTAATACGCAAACAACACACAAAAATATATTTTTATTACAATATCCCAAAAAACAAAAATGAATATGAGGGAAATTCTATTTGTATAATAAAAAAGAAGCATTAAAATATGAAATTAATCGAATGAAAAAATAAAAAAGGAATTAATAATGAACCCGTTTAAGAAAAAAGGTATCATCGGAGAACTTCATTCAAGCCCAATCATGCGCCGTTATAAAAATAATCCGATTCTTACAGCTGAAGACATCCCTTATAATGCCAGCTATGCATTTAATGCCGGCGTGGCAAAATTCAGAGATCACTATTATATCGCACCACGAGTCGATTATTACAAAGGCTCAAAACCAATGGCTAGAATCAGTACAGCCTTCGGAATTAGCAAAGACGGCATCCATTTTGATATGGAATCCGAAGAACTAAAAGTGTGGTATTGCGGCAAACCACTACCATGGGTCTGCGATGCCCGATTAACTGTTTTAGAAGAAAACCTCTATCTCAGTTTCTGTTTCGAAAATCAACATACAGAACGCCCGGGAATAGCCCGCTGGCGTGGCAAAGGCGTCGATTTTGATGTCGTCACACTTGGAGTGCCTCAGCAGCGTAATATGATATTGTGCCCATTTAAATATAATGGACTCTATATGAGACTGGAAAGACCATCGAATCAATGGCAGGAGCCATTCCATATTTGGTATAGTTTATCGCCGGACTTGCGTTATTGGGGAGATAGTGAATTGCTTTTGGGGTGTGAAGATGTGCCATTTGCCAATGCTAAAATCGGCGGCGGGGCACCAATGCTGAAAACCGAAAAAGGCTGGCTGCTAATCTTTCATTCTGTGGATGATGATCCCTCCAGAATGGTTCAAGTGGAATCCGGAAGTTGGACGAAACGCTATACGGCCGGAGCCGCTCTTTTTGACCTGGATAATCCAACAAAACTGATTGCTATTACCAAAAAACCGCTTTTAGTAGCCGAAGCACCTTATGAAACAGGACATAAAAAATTATGGACTGAATATACGGTTTTCCCTTGCGGGGCTATTTTGGAAAAAGAAGACACTTTGCGCATTTATTATGGAGCAGGGGATTATTGTACTTGCCTCGCTGAAACAACTTTGCCTGAATTATGGGGAGAAATGACTCCCGTAAAGCGAATTGCTGATAAAGCTGTTATTCCTTTCCGTATCGAAGAATGGGAAAAATAACTTTTTTTAACGAAATCAAGGGAATGAATTTATTTATTTCCCTTGATTTCGTTGTTCTTAATGCTCTTGCTATGCCATAAAGGGCTCTAAAAGAACGCTCTATTTATTGTATAAACTATTCAAAAAGAACATATTACAACTAAACAAAAGTTGATGTGTGTGCTTTATCTTATTCCGCAATAGGAAAATCATGCAAAATACTAATTCTTATTCTCCGTGCTTTTTTCACAGTCGTCCCCATAGCTTGACGGGTAGTTTGTGGAATATCAACAAAGACGCAGCCTCTCTCAATATATTTTTGCACATAAAAAAGGTGTCTTGTAAAATTTAACACCGTTGTGCTTGATTGCGTCCATAAATCAGGCGATTTCAGTAGTTATGGGACGGCTGTGTTCTTTTTTATTATTCGCATATTATTTGTCTTCGAATAATTTTTCCGCAATATGAAAAGAAACTGTTTATTGTTTTGCAACGAAGAAATTGCGTCACACACACGGATCCAAGTCCTAATCCATGTATTGTGTTGTACTTATTCAAAAGTAGAAAATAATCCAACCAAATCCTATACCAAAAATAACGGAAGCGACTACTGAAAAAGAAATCTCACAATAGCCGCATAAGTTAAAATATTTATAACAAAGTTATTAACAATGGTTTTGAACAACTTAGTTAACTACTTAAAATAGAAATACTTGTAAATCATAATAACCCCTTATTTGAAACAGCCAATTATACATAATATATATTATGCGACGTTGTGTATTGTCCTTTTTCGTCCTGAAGGGGGCTTCTTTCTCTCTGATCCGATCCAGTTTTAAAAACCGCCAAATCTCTCTTT
>JBAYAV010000233.1:0-5240 GCA_041669565.1 Lentisphaeria bacterium | reverse complement strand
ATGTGTAAATAGAAAAAGGAAACGTACCTTTTTGAGGAGTATTTGCGTTTAACTTTACAAATGCGCGTTTACTTTTTCAAATTACTCTTTTAAAATGCATAAAAATATTTTATCCGCAAAAAAGCGTTTCTTTTTTATTCGAATATTAAATACTATTTTGAATCATCAAAAAGGATCGATACAATCTCATAACAGATGCCTTTTTTTATTGATTTCAAATTTTCCAATATCGACACGATTAAATTGCAAAAAAAGACTGTATTTTTTATTATAATAATTTCTTTCTTTTTTTTTGTGTTACATTATATAAAATACTATTTAACATATGCGAAAAACAAACAAGGAGGTTTCACTATGTATACAGAAATAAAAAAAGATATTCACTGGGTAGGCGCTGTTGATTGGAATGAGCGTGATTTTCACGGTTATAACACCCCCCGCGGATCGACTTACAACTCCTATTTGATTCAAGATGACAAAAACTTAATTGTGGATGCCGTAAAAGGGCCCTTTGCCGATGTTCTGATCGACCATGTCACAGAATTTATTTCGTTAGACAAAATCGATTACATCATTCAGAATCATGCTGAGCCGGATCATTCTGGAGCTTTGCCGGCCATGATGAAGGCGATGCCGAATGCCACGCTGGTCTGCAACAAAAAAACAATGGCCATTTTGGCATCCTACTACGACACCAAAGACTGGAAAGTGAAGTTCGTTAAGACGGGCGATACCCTGAACATAGGCAAACACACCCTCACCTTCATGGAAATTCCTCTCGTTCATTGGCCCGACTCCATGGCGACCTACTTAACCGATGAAAAAATTCTTTTCTCCAACGACGCCTTTGGTCAGCATTACGCCACCAACAAAAGATTTGATGACGAAGTATCCCTTAATACGGCAATCGAAGAAGCCGGCATTTATTATGCGAACATTGTAATAACCTATAACAAACGCGTGCAGCAAGTATTAAAATCCTTAAAAGACCTTCCCATTGAAATGATCTGCCCAAGTCACGGCATTATCTGGCGCAGTCATGTCGATGAAATTTTAACAGCCTACAACAATTGGGCATTTAATCGGTGCAAGGCAAAAATTGTGGTTCTTTACAGCACCATGTGGCACAGCACAGAAAGCATGGCGATGGCGATCGTCCGTGGTGCGACCCGTGCCGGTGCGGAGGTCAAAGTCTTTGATTTAGCAAAAAGCAACAACACAATCATCGCCACCGAATTATTGGATAGTGCCGGTTTCGCTGTTGGCACTTCCACCATTAATCAGGGCATGCTTTCCAACATGGCGAGCGCAATCTGCTATATACAGGGGATGAAACTTACCGATCGTGTGGCGCTGGCCTTTGGTTCTTATGGTTGGGGCAAAGGCGGCCCGGAACAGCTGCAGGACAAAATTGCGGAAATGAAATTGGAAGCCCTAACAGAACAAGCTTTTAAAGTGAAATATCGCCCCACGCCAGAAGATTTAACACATTGCACCGAACTGGGAACAAAGCTTGCCGAAAAAACAATCGCTCTTGCGGCCGAATCCGGTCATCAAAAACTGGTAACAGACTAATTTTCTATGGCCAAATCCGACTCAAAAAACATCTGGATTATTGCCGGCGAGGACTCAGGCGACCACTACGGTGCCCAACTTGCAAAAAAAATGCATGTCCTTTGTCCTCAAATGCATATTGGCGGAATGGGCGGCACTCAAATGAAGGCCGCCGGTATTGATATTTATGTTGATTCAACCGACCTTGGCATTGTCGGGTTGGTTGAAGTTTTAAAACAAATTGGCACCTTTATCAGGCTTCTTCGTTTTCTAACGGCCAAAGCCGCAAAAGAGAAGCCTGATGCCGTTATCTTAATTGATTACCCCGGATTTAACATCCGTTTAGCGCAGAGGCTTCATAAGCTTGGGATTCCGGTCATTTACTATATCAGCCCGCAAGTTTGGGCATGGAAGAAAAAGCGTATTAGAATACTTGCGGCCAATGTAACCCGGTTGCTTTGTATTTTCCCCTTTGAGCCCAAAGTCTATGAAGGCTCTGGGCTTGATGTCCGCTTTGTAGGACATCCGCTTTTGCAGACGCTTGCGCCAATGCGGGAAAACCCGCCCAAACGGGATCCGAAATTAATTTTACTGCTGCCCGGTAGCCGGACTTCAGAGTTACAGAATCTTCTTCCTGCGATACTCCAAGCCGCCAAAATATTACATCAAAGAGATCCCGCATTGCATTTTGAAATGCCGCTGTCCAAAAAATCAACATTCGAATTGGCAGAAAATATTTTACAAAAAGAACATTTTGATTTAGCCACATTTCCGCTCAGCCTGACCATTGGGAACACAAGGGAATGCATGCAGCGCGCCATTGCTGGGATCGCCGCCAGTGGGACCGTTACTGTAGAAGCCTGCATCCTCGGATTGCCTCTCTGCGTTACTTACAAAATGCACTGGCTTACATGGCGTATTCTAAAAATGCTAGTCAAACTAAAATGGGGCTCCATTGCCAATCTCGTTTCCAACAAATGCGTATATGAAGAATATATGCAAAAAGACTGCACACCGCAAAATCTAGCCGCCGGCGTCCAAAAAATATTACCGGGTGGCGAACGCCGAGAAGGCGTCCTTAACGATATTAACAATACAATAAAATTACTTGGAGGCGCAATAGACGTAACCGCTGCTGCAACATCCAATATTTTAGAAGTCCTCTATGATACCCCCCCTAAGTTCCCAATCTAAAACCATTGGAGTCACCACACTCGGTAGCGGCAGCAAAGGCAATGCGACCTTGATCCATTATGGAAACTGCGGCATTCTAGTAGATGCCGGATTCAGCTTAAAAGAACTGCGCCGCCGATTAAATGTCGCGCATATTGATGAATCCATTATCAAAGCTATTATTATTACCCACGAGCATTCCGACCACATCAAAGGACTTCGCGTCTGCGCATCCTATTTTTCGGTACCGATTTATGCCAGCACAAGATGTGCTGACACCCTCATGCGGAAAGACCCGAAAATTCACACCATACACCGCTTTACCCCCGGTGGAACTTTTATGTTCAAGGATTACTCTATTACGCCCTTTGATATTAAACACGACGCGATAGAACCAGTCGCTTTTGTAATCCGTATCAAAAACAAAAAGATTGGCATTGCAACAGATTTAGGCAGCGTCACGAAAATGACAGAATACCAGCTCAATGCCTGTGATTTTCTTATTATCGAGAGCAATCATGACCTGAACATGCTTGCCGCATCCCCGCGGCCATGGCATTTAAAACAGCGAATTTTAAGTCCAATTGGGCATCTTAACAATAACGCGACCCAAGATTTTCTAACGCGGGTTATTGGGCCAAACACCCATTATATCACCCTGGCCCATATCAGCCACGAATGCAACACGAACGATATTGCATTCAATACAACCGAAAAGACGCTTCAAGACCTCGGACGCCAAGACATCCATTTAGAAATTGCCAACCAAGAACAGCCAACGCCAACCCTTTGGCTTTCACTTTAGCAGCCACAACCATAAATTCTGGGAAAGAAATGCTTATGAAATATCTTTTAAAAACACTGATTCTAGCCACGCTATGTACAATTCCACTATACGCACAAATCAACATAGACCGTTTTTTTAAAACAGCGCAGCAATTTGAAATAAAGCCAATGGCGGCCTGTCCTGAATGGGCAAAACACCCCGAAAAAGATCTTTTTCGGGTCGCGTGGGTTTCCGATTTTCATTTAACCACAGAGCCGTCCCATATTCTAGTCCAAAAATGTCTGAATTTAATTCGGGATAAAATCAAGCCCAACGGCGTTTTTATTACTGGTGACAACTGTGGTGTATCACCCGCTTATTTACAGAATATTTCTACCAAACTAAATTTATCACGTCGTCGTCAACGATACATGAAAGAGTATTTAGAAAAAGAATTATCCACTCCCTACTCCATTATACCGGGTGACAATTGGCCACAAGAATTTGAAAAAGAATTTGGCAGTGACCAATACAGTTTTGATTTTGGTGGATTCCACTTTATTTTTTTCAGTGCGGATTGCCAAGATCCAACCCATGAGGGCTGTACCACCTTTCATGACTCTTCTTTAGAATGGCTCATTAATGACATTGCCAATAACTCGAGCAAGCCTTGCATTTATATATCGCACGAACCGGTTTACCCAAAAACAGACCTCGACGCACAAAATATCACCCTTATTCTCAACGAATACCCCCAAATTATTGCAACATTCGGGGGACATCTACACCTGGACTTAGAATTTAAGCAAAAAACATGGACACAGTTTGTTTGTCCGGCGCTTGGGCGCAGCCACCGTCCCGCATTTAAACTACTGCATTTTCAAAAAGAAAATATTGTAATAGAGAGCTACGAATGGCAAACAAAACAGGCCCTTTTCAAGAAAGTCAACAAATGGCAAAAAATTGATATTCCTAAAAAATTACAGCGGGGTATTGTTTCTCAACCGATTTTGGGGTATAATTTAAAGAACGCGCATGCGCTTCCTCCGCATGCGCGTGAAATTGACGGGAGTCTTCATAAACGGGCCGCTGAACTTTCAGCAAACAGGATGGCCTTTGTTCTTGAATTCGGATTTCAAAATTTCTTAAAAAATAAATAACCCCAATCAGAATGGAATTTCCGATGAAAATAAAAGACTTTTTTCGAAAAGAAAATCTTAAAAAAAACAAAAAACAAATAATCAGTATTTTCATATTCGGATTACTTTCCATTCTTCCTTACATTCATGTTATTCTAAAAAAACAATCTTTCTCTTTCTTTTCAAAAGCTGAAATTATTCTCCTATTCGGGACTTTTTCATTATTCATTTTTACAAGCACCTGCAAAAACAAAATAGCGAAAAATATCATAAAATGCCCAATACTAATTCTTTATTTTATACTGACATTATCCGTTTATTCATATGGTAATTTTCTGAATATCAGTGCTTTCTCATCCATTATGGACAGCAATCTAAAGGAATCGGTCGGGTATTTTAATCAATATGGTTATTTTCCAATGTTTGTGGCTTTCGTTTTAACCGCGATTTTAGCCTTTTTTCTAAGTCAAAAAAACCCCATTCCAAAAAAGCTTAACAGATACATAAATGTGCTTTTTCTTTTGTTTTTTTTGGGAAGCCTTATCATACTTCCACTGAAAGAGTCTCTGAGCAAAGAAAAACGACCGGATATGATTGCGGCGCCACTT
>JBAYAV010000232.1:0-5247 GCA_041669565.1 Lentisphaeria bacterium | reverse complement strand
GAGAAAAAGGCCTGGGACTATGCAAATTCACTTATGAGTTTGCAGTCTGTCCTGTTGTTAATAGCGGTTTGTACCATTGTTTGTTTTCCAGATTTTTATATTCGTCTTTTTACGAGTTGGACCTCAGAAAAGAACGCCTCGCAGTATTTTCTATTACGTCGAAGTCTGCAAATTTTAGCACCGTCGTTATATTTTTTATCGATGGGGTCTACGACGTATGTGCTGCTGAATGGCTACAAGAAATTTTTCTTAGCAGCATTTGGGGATGCTTCTACAAAGATTTGTATTGTATTAGGGCTTATTCTTGGCGTGCATTACCTTGGCTTGAATGAGCGGGGGCTTTTTTTTGGAATTTTGACTGGAAGCGTTGCCAAAGTGCTGACGCATCTTTGGGGATTACGCGGGCAGCTGCATTTTTTTCGGTTTTCGTTCCATTGGAAAAGCCCCGTGATGCGTGCAATGTTTTTGCTGATGCTCCCTCTGATTGCGGGAATCCTTTTTGCAAAAGTTCGGGATGTCTTTAATAATATCTATATTTTGACCCGAATTAATCAATCCGGAATTTTGATGGCGAATGATCTTGGCCGAAAGTTATTTTCTTCCATTCAGTGGATGGTGCCGTATGCTTTGCAGATTGCGCTTTTCCCATTTCTTTGCGAGTTGGTTAGTAAAAAAGACCGCGCCGGTTTGGGAAAAGTTTTAGAGACGTCGTGTCGAATGCTGATTGCTGTTTTTTTACCGATGTCTTTTTGTCTGGTGGCACTGGCAAAACCAATTGCCGTTTTTATCTTTGCGGGCGGAAAAACGGGGGTTGAAATCGCGGCATTAGCGGGCCTATCAACGGGGTGTTATACTTTGGTCTTGCCTGCTGCAGCGGTTGAATGCGTATTGATGCAGGGGTATTTTGCGGACAAACGGACGGTTGCTGTTACGCTTATCGGTATTTTTTCGTCGATTTTAAGTGTTTTAATCAGTTTTGTTTTTATTGTTTATTTGAAGGTGGATGCTGTCCAGGCGCTTTTGGCGGTATCGCTTGGTTTTGTCTTTTCGCGTATAATAAAGTCTTGTATTCTGGCCTGCTATTTAAAACGAAATATTGAACTGTTTGCCGGAAAAAAGACATTTTTGTTTTTGCTGAAATGCTTTTTGGTTGCGAGTCTTTCTGGATTGGTGACATGGGGAGTTTCGCAAGGCATGACTGTTCTAATGCCGGATGGAATCGCAAGGTCTCTGCAGGCTGGTGTTATGTCTATCAGCCGTCTGAGAATATTACTACGTCTTACTGTTTCTGGCTTGGCGGGGGCGGGTGTCTTTCTGCTTGGTGCCAAAGGAATGGGAATAGAGGAAGTCTATCAGGGGATTCAGTGGGGCGTAGAAAAACTAGCTCGTCGTAAAGAAAAAAAATAATGGGGGATTATCATGAGTTTCAAAATGGAAAAAATTTATAATCAGTCCGGTTGGCTTTATAAGGATGCCCAAAAAGAAGTCTTTATTACGGAATTAGGCGGGCATATGATGCCGGTGAATTTTCATTGTAAAGACGGCAGTGTCATCAAGCCTTATTTTTGTTCTCCATGGCAGGAAGAACCCGCTCGTGATTTTAGTGGCGGCGGCGAAGTCTTAGCTCCGCTGCGCGGGGATTTTTTCTGTTTGCCTTTTGGCGGAAATGCAGAGCCATTTCATGGCGTTCAGTATCCGGCGCACGGCGAAACGGCCTGTTTTGCTTGGGAAGATGGCAAAGCAATTCCTCAGGCGGATGGTGTAAAACTGGAATTCACATTTCAGATGAAACGCATGCCGGGAAAAGTGACAAAACGCATCGGTCTAAAAAAGAATCAAAATGCACTCTATATAGAACATGAAGTATCGGGATGCGAAGGACGGTTCCCCGTTTCACACCATTCAATTCTCAGTTTTCCGGAAAAAGACGAAAAGATGTATCTCTCTTTTGGAAAGTTTGAACTTGGGGAAACTTGCCCCGGAATTTTTTCAAATCCAGCAAATAAAGAATTTGGATTCTTACCATCGGGAAAAGTCTTTACCTCTATTGAAGAAATGCCGACGAAATTTAAAGATCCCGCAGTTTATGATTATAGCACGTATCCTTCCCCAGTGGGATATGCCGACTTGTTTACAATTTTCAAAAAACCATCCGAGACGCCGGCTTGGACGGCCGCCTGTTATCCGAAACGCGGCTATATTTGGTTTGCATTAAAAAATGCTGCGGCATTGCCCAATACTTGTATCTGGGTTGCTAATGAGGGACGTTATGAAGATCCTTGGAATGGCAGAACGCGCTGTCTTGGAGTGGAAGACGGCTGTTCCTATTTTGACAGCGGCGTAAAACAGAGCTGCGAAGAAAATGATTTGACAAAACGCGGTTGGCCGACTGCGATGGAGTTCCGCGCGGATAAACCAACAACAGTCCGGATGCTTCAGGGCGTGGTTCAAATTCCGCCGACTTTCGGGAAGGTTAAGCAGGCTAATTTTTTATCGGATGGTGTTTGTTTTACGGATGTTTTCGGTGCAACAGCAATGGCTGATATTGACTGGAAATTTTTAATGTAAAAACAAAAGACCCCGAAATAATACAATTTATTATTTTGGGGTAATAAAAAAGTAAGACAATCTTTCGGGCTGGAAATTTATTTATTCCAGCCCGTTTTTGTGTGTGAGTGGCATATGTCAGCAATATTAGAACAGCTTAAAAAAGCAACATATAAGCCTCGATCAGCAAAGAAAATAGAGATATGTAAATCAAACGCTGGTATCCGATTTAGAGATCTTTTTCTTTAAAGTCTTTCCGCACGTCCTTACAATATTGCGGCGTCATGAGATGTGGAACCGATGCGGGCCAACCTTGCACATATTTGACGTTGCTACTTTCGAGTACTGTTAGAAATGAATCCATACGGGTTCGGGCTAATTGTACAAAATTGGAATCTACGGATGTTGCCTTTTCCTGTTTCTTTAAAAGGGATCGAGCACCCTCAATGATTGCATAATCAACACTTATTCGCGAAATCTTTACTCGCCGTAGTTCTTCCGGCTGATCCGCGACAAGCTGTTCTGCTTCTTGCCATAGCAGATTGGCCTCGGTCAGCAAATCGTTGGAGAGATAAGAAAGATATGGCTGATAAGCATATTTGGCAAATACATGCAGGTGGATCTTGTCTTGGTCAACTTTGTGGTGAAGAAGATTGATATAAGCCTGAATTGGTTTGGATGCTTTGCCGTAATAGGCCTCGAGAAATTCATGGATCGCTTTTTGGGGGGCGTAGTTTGGGTTCCATAAGAATTTGGAGATAATGTATCCGCGTAATTCAGCAAACTCGATTCCAGGTGTACTTTCACAGCTTTGTTCAAAGATTCCCTTGACGTTATGTGTGGCATAGTAACGAATATTTGGACTGAGTACCTGAATATTTGGAAAAGGAACTAACGGGTGGGAAAAATTGGTAGCGTAGTCCCAAATCCATAATTTCTTTGAAATTTTAGCCCAGCCTTCGAGGTCTGCACAAAACCCCTTGTTTTTTTCGCAACTTTCCAGCGGGTGGGAAAAACAGCACTCTATGGAGCATAACATGACTAACATATTCGGCCGCGGCCGCATTGTTTTTGGCGGTTTTCGTGTCCATTGATACGGCAAAATTTGAATTGTTTTATCTGGAAATTCTTTTGCCATTGCATCAGCGATGCAATTGGCTAACTGTAAAACGGGTGCCATTTGTGAGTCTTCTGCTTTGGCTAGCGCTTGGCATTTTGCGCATTCGCAATGGCCGTCGTGGTCGTTTTGGGATACAGAAAATACGGAGCAGTCGGGGTGATCTTTCATAATGCGGCGCATGGACTCGATGCAAATGCGGATGACGTCAGGGTTGGTGCAGCAAAGCTGCGGTTTTTTTGTATTGCACGAACGTTTTCCGTTGATCAATGCAAAGTATTCGGGATGCGTATCGCGATATTTTTCGACGGGCAGTAAATATTTAAACGTGTGACAGAAAGACCATACTTTTGGCTTATCGCCGTGTTTGATGTCTAATTTGCTACATCTTGGGTTAATACGATTACGGGCGCACCAATCGGCATCGCGGCATTCGAACATATAAGGCTCACGATATTCAAGGGGTGGCACATATTGTTCGTTAATAGGATCAAGGATCAGGTTTGATTGTTTGGGAATTCGGCTGACTTTTGGAGTAAACCACCGGCAGCCCAAATGTTCTTCCAATAATCCGTATACGCCGTACATGTTTCCGCGCAGTTGTCCGCCGGCGATCACGATCGTATCACCAATGGTACGGATCATGTAGCCTTCTTTTCCAAGGGCGTCAAAATCAATTTTTATGCCGAGTTTTTTAAGGTGGTCGTTGTTACCAAGGATGATTTCTTTTGCTATTTGGGGTTGTTTATCCGAACGGATTGGTAATTGTGCACCGCTGATTTCTTTTAGAAACTTTTGTAATTCTTCGGCGCCGTATTTTGTTGATGGGGAAGCATCATCGCTTAGAATGATTTGATAGGAAGATTGCCCTTCTTGAGCGAGCGTAAGTTTTGATACTGGGGCCGCAGTAATGAGATTTCCGAGGAGTATAATTCCAACAAGTCCTAAAAATAATTTTTTTAACATCTTTTTCCCTTTTTTATATACTATTGAATAAAAATCAAACGGTTCTGTTTTAATTTGTTTTTTTGTGATATCTTGGTTGAATTTATGTTTTTGGTATGTAAAATGATCCTTTTTGTGGTTTTAAGCAGTTGACTAAAAAAAGTCTTTTGTTCGGCATAATGTAATGTGAATTTATTTAAAGTGATATTGGAGTGTATTTTTTACAGGCGTATATTGCTGCTCATTGTTGAATTGCCGGAAGAATCCGCCATAGGATTTTTCAGTAAAAAATATTTGAGAGCCGTGATGTTATTAATGGCGGAAACAAGGCCACATTTCTTAAAAATATGTTTTTTTGTTGTTAAACATTATTATTATTGTAGTATAGCATAACAATGATAATTTATCAGTTATTGTTTCCTTTTTTTTGGTGGGAAAAACATTATTAAACTTATTGGATATAACAAAGCAACAGTATAAATTTAACGGAATTTATATTGTAAAAGATCGAAGGGGAAAAGATATTTTTTGGGGAACAAAAAAGCGATCATTAATTTTGGAAAACAAAAAAAACAAGAAAAAGAAGACGTATTTAATTAGAAATTAATTTTAGCCTTTTTTTTTGTGTTATATTAAAT
>JBAYAV010000231.1:0-5251 GCA_041669565.1 Lentisphaeria bacterium | reverse complement strand
CATTTTATTGGGTAACCACATCATTATTATTTTGGGCGACCACAAGGGTCGCCCCTACGATTTCTAATATTGCGTGAAAATGGTTTGGCATTACAATGTATTCGTGTAATTTTATATTACGATTCTTTGACGAATTTCACAATGCGGTGCAGTAGTTCTTCTATGGTAACGCCATCCGCTTCGGCGCGGAAGTTGGTGATTACGCGGTGCCGTAGCACTGGCAGCACTAAATCACGGATGTCTTCGCAGGAGACATTGCATCGGCCGTCTAACAATGCTTTGGCCTTACCGGCTAAAATCAGCGCCTGTGAAGCGCGGGATCCGCCGCCCCATTTTACGAGGTCATTGACGCCGGGTGCGGCTGAGTTGGTGTTGGGGCGTGTTGCTGCGCATAGGCGAACGGCATAAGAGATTACATTTTCCGGGGCAACGATTTCGCGAACGAGGTGTTGAATATCGAGAATTTGTTTTGCATTGAGGATGACATCCAGGGTGGATGTTTTTGGCGAGGTTGTTTGTTTGACCATTTGTTCTTCTTGGGAAATAGGCAGATAGTCCATCACGATATTAAGGAGAAAGCGGTCCAGCTGTGCTTCTGGAAGGGGATAGGTTCCTTCCAATTCGATGGGGTTTTGAGTGGCTAGAACAAAGAAGGGGGGCTCCAAGTCGTATGTTTTTCCGGCGGTTGTCACATGGGCTTCACCCATGGCCTCAAGCAGTGCGGATTGTGTTTTAGGGGGGGTGCGGTTGATTTCGTCGGCGAGGACAATATTGGCAAAGATGGGCCCCTTGATAAATTGAAAGTAGCGCTGGCCGGTTTTGGTGTTTTCTTCCATGACTTCGGTGCCGAAGATATCCGCGGGCATTAAATCGGGCGTGAATTGGATTCGTTGAAAGGAGAGTGACAGCATTTGAGCGATGCTTTTAATGAGGAGTGTTTTGCCGAGTCCGGGGACGCCAGTCAGCAGGGCGTGACCGCCGGCAAAGAGGGTGATAATAATTTGGTTGACAATCTTTTCTTGTCCAATAATGACTTTGCTTAATTCGGTGCGCAGTATTTGGGCTGTTTTTTGAACGAGAGTGATATCATTTGCTGAAAATTCAGATGGCATATATTTTATTCCTTAAAAATTTATTGAAACATGTTGGTTTTCTTAATATAAACATGATACCACATTTCTGCTCTTAAAAGGGTGGGAATAGTTTGTGAAATTTCGTTTCTTATTTTGGGGCGGAACAGAAGAGCGCTCCGTTTTTTTTTGTCGGGTATTCTTTTGAGAAAAAAAGATTTTGGCGTTCCGGAAGAGTGCGTGGCGCAGTCGGAAAATGAGTCTTTTTTTATCGGATATTTTACCCTGTTTCGGCGGACAAGTCTTTAAATTTAAACTATATTATTCAAAGCTGTTTTTCGTGAAGTTTATTTATAATAAGGAAGAATAATGAAGCAGAAAATCAAAGAAATTACGGAGTTATCGCATTTGTATGGCAAAAATCTTGATTTTGTCTATCTGGGCGGAGGAAATACTTCGGTGAAAAATGAAGAGACTCTTTATATTAAACCCAGCGGACAGTCCTTGGCAAAAATAGAGGCCGAAAATTTTTTAGCGATGGACCGAAAAACAATCGACAAAATTTTCACGCTGACGATGCCGGATTGTTCTAAAACGCGCGAAAGTATCGTGACCAGCTTTTTGACTTCGGCGGTGCGGCCCATTGGCGCCGGCCGGCCATCCGTGGAAGCGGCACTGCATAATATGCTGAAATATACCTATGTTGTGCATTTGCATCCCGTGAAAGTGAATGGCATGACCTGCGCGAAAGACGGCGCTGCTTTTTGCCGAAAACATTTTCCGGAAGCCCTGTGGGTAAATTATTGCGATCCCGGTTATACCCTGGCGTGCGCGGTAAAAAAACAACTGGATGACGCCGAAGCAAAAACGAAGATTCAGCCTCAGGTGATTTTTCTGCAAAATCACGGCGTCTTTGTTGCGTCGAATTCTCCGGATGAAATAAAAAGTATCTACAAGAATATGATCGATACGCTGGATGCGGTTTATGACGCGGCAGGAATTAAAAAGGATGTCGATTTAGGACCCGTGCCGACCGATAAGGTAATGACGGAGGCCCCGGCATTGCGGGCGATTTTGGGAAGTGAAGGAAATTGGGGCGTGGTTCATTGTTTGGGAAGCGCCGAGCCTTTTGGCGGTGCATTAATGCCGGACAGTATTGTTTATGGCAAAGCGCTGGCTTATAATGGGCCGTTGTCTGCTGCTAAAATCAAAGAGTTTGAATCGAAAAATGGCTTCATGCCTAAAATTATTAAAATAAAGGATGGCGGGCTGTATGTTGCTGGCGCGGATTTGAATGAAGTCAAGAATGTTGAAGTTTGTCTGGTTAACAGTCTGCAGGTTGAGCGCTATGCGGTCGCTTTTGGCGGGGTGCATTTTATGGAAGAGTCTCAATGGATGTTTATTGTTAATTGGGAATCGGAATCCTATCGTAAAAAGATGTCGGACAGTGGAAATAAGGTCGGGGCTCGCTTGGCAAATCGTCTTTGTTTGGTAACGGGCGGTGCGCAGGGATTCGGTTATGGTATTTCGGATAATCTGGTTAAAAATGGCGGTATTGTTATTATCGCTGATATGAATGTAAAGGGCGCGCAGGAAGCCGCGCAGAAACTTTGCGATGAGTATGGTGAAAATCGCGCGATTGCAGTTGGGGTGAATATCTCGGATGAGGACTCGGTGAAAGCGATGACGGAAGAGGTGGCGCTTCTTTGTGGCGGGCTGGATCTGCTGGTTGCTAATGCGGGCGTTGTTCGCGCGGGCTCGGTGATGGAAATGACGAAAAAAGACTGGGATTTTGTGACCAGTATTAACTATGTGGGATATTTTCTCTGCGTGAAACATATTGCAAAACTAATGAAGAATCAGGCGGTGAGCCGCACGGGGCGCTGGTCGGATATCGTGCAAATTAATTCGAAGAGCGGCCTTGAGGGCAGTAATAAAAATGGCGCTTATGCGGGCTCTAAATTTGGTACAATTGGCCTGACCCAGAGTTTTGCAAAAGAGCTTGTAACGAGTCATATTAAAGTGAACAGTGTCTGCCCGGGTAATTATTTAGACGGGCCGTTGTGGACCGATCCGGAAAGAGGGCTGTTTGTTCAGTATTTGAAGAATGGTAAAGTTCCCGGTGCAAAAACGCTTGCGGATGTTCGTGAATTTTATGAAGCGAAGGTCCCGATGCATCGTGGCTGCCTGCCTTCCGATGTTACGAAAGCAGTGATGTACTGTGTGGAACAGAACTATGAAACGGGTCAAGCTATTCCCGTAACTGGTGGACAAGTAATGCTACACTAGTCTGTTTGAAGAGCAATAAGAATAAAGATAAAGAGGCGCACATTTGTGCGCCTCTTTTGTATTCTGAGCATCCTGTTTTTTGCGTTTTTTTGTTTTATGGAGAAAGACATTGCTGAATTTTTCTGAACTCTCGGGAGTGTTTTAACACAAATCTAACAAAGCTGTTACAGAGAGCTTGCATCTTCAGAATAAAGTATAGATGTAACAAAAAAAGAAGGATCGCAATTGGGCGATAAAAACAGAAAACAAAAAAACAAAAGAATAAGGAAAAAAGTATGAAAGTAAGAAACATTGCAATGATTGTGGCGGGGGCGGCGTTTTTGATAGCAGGTTGCTCCAAGGGAAAGAAAACAGATGGCCAGCCAAAATCCATAACTTTGAACGGTGCGGGGGCAAGCTTTCCAGCGCCGGTTTATCAGAATTGGACGCATTCTTATAGTCAGAGTCATGAAGGTGTGCAAGTTAATTATCAGAGTGTTGGTTCGGGTGCCGGGATTAATCAGATAAAATCCAGCACGGTAGATTTTGCTGGAAGTGACAATCCGCTGACCAAAGAAGAGCAGGAACAGGCTGGGTTATTAATGTTTCCGATGCTTACTGGGGGTGTGGTTGTTATTGTGAACATACCAGGCGTTAAGGATGCGGAGCTGAAACTAAGCAAAAAAGTGCTGAGTGATATTTATCTTGGTAAGATTACAATGTGGAACAATGCCGAAATTAAAAGCTTGAATTCGCAGGTAAAATTGCCGGCGTTGAAAATCACCGTGGTTCGTCGTGCGGATGCTAGTGGAACAAGCTTTATTTTCACCAATTATCTGAGTAAAATATCTCCGGCATGGAAGCAAAATGTCGGTTGTGGCTCATCGGTTAAATGGCCGGTTGGTATTGGCGGACAGAAAAATCCCGGCGTTTGTAATAACGTTTTGAAAATCAATGGCGCCATTGGATATACGGAATATACCTATGCGGTGGAGGCACAAATTGCGATGGTTCAGTTGGAAAATATGACGGGGCGTTATGTGAAGCCGACAGTAAAGAGTTTTTCGGAGAGTGCTGGAAATGCAAAATGGGACGAAGCGCCGGGATTTTATATGGTGTTGACCAATCAGCCGGGCGAAAATTCATGGCCGATTACCGGTGTTACCTATATCCTGCTTCGCAAGGACTCGTCGGCTGATGTGAAAGTCGCGTTGAAAGATTATATCGACTGGTGTTTTGAGACGGGCTCAACGGCAGCGCAGCGGTTGAATTATGTTCCGATTCCGAAGAACGTCATAGAATTAATCCGTCAAAAAGGAATTTATTAAGATGAAGGATTATCTACTGGGGAAAAACATCCGTCTTCGTTGTAAGAAGAGCTATCCGGGAGCGCATACGCATGTCATTATCGGGCGTGTTGAAGAGGAAAATGAGCGATATATCTCGATCAAGGGTCGGACCTTCCATTTTTCCAGAATCATTGATGGCATGCGCAATCAGGTGAATGCAGGAATGACGACGGTTCGTGTTATTCCATGGGCGAATATAGAGATTATTCACTGGTTAAGTGAAAAGACGGACTGGGATAGCGATTTTAGTTTTGATGCTCGCGGCAATCTTTTTTTGAAAGATGGTTGTAGTACCATCATTGCTGAAAAAAGTGATGGCCTTCCATAGTTTGTGATTTGAGTTGGAGTGTACGCGGTGTTTGTTTGTTACAGTTGTACAGCTTCTTAGCAGGAAATAGGAATGAAAAAAACGGATTCTATTTTTCAAACGGTATGTCTAGTGTGTGCGGTGTTAGCGGGTGTTTTGATGTTGTTGTTTTTTGTGCAACTAGGCAGAGACAGCGCGGATGCTTGGAAGGTCTTTGGGTGGCATTTTATCTTTTCGAAAGACTGGAATCCGAGTAT
>JBAYAV010000230.1:0-5282 GCA_041669565.1 Lentisphaeria bacterium | reverse complement strand
TTTACAAAAGTATTAAGATCAACTTGCATACTAAAATACCCTATTTAATTTTACCAATTACTTATCTCAAATGTCGACTGTTAATCATTTTTCATAAACAAATTCGGATTATTTCCCGACTCCTCTACAAAACGGAATTCCGCCCAATCTGGAACTGAATATTATAGACCCGTTACTCATTTCAAAAATCCACTGCTCTATAATAAAATAAAAACCAATTCTTGCTTTATTTGCGGACAAACCGACTCCCGTTTTGTTCTCTATATTTACAGCTCTACTGGTTCTATTTACATTTTAAGGGAAAAACTGCTTGATTAATATTTTTTCTTCGGCAAAACAAATAACGTTTAACTGTGAAGTGAAATCAAAAGCTAAAAAATAAAATATCCTCTTCCTGTAATGATAGGTAACAATCTAACATAAGAAGGTACTTTTTCAAATTACCCAATATACATATATTTAGTTTTTAGTTGGTGTTCTTATATAATTACGCTATCAGCTTACCCAGTTTCACTGACATATTACGGTTTTCTTAGCAATCTCAACACTTTCAGGGTAAGTATTTCTCCTTTCCATCTTTTGTGCACTATGCTAGCTAGGATCAAGCATTGCATACGCTACAGAATTCAATAATACAAATAAGGGCGTCATCAACGCAATAAAACGATGCGCTAAATGGAATTTGATATCGGGTTCATACTGTCTTTTTTAGCAGAGGCCTCATAAAAGCAGAGAAACGTCAAATTCTTATATTAAATTATAATTGGAGCAGAGAACTGCAAAGACCTCCGATGATTTTTTATTTCCAACAGAATTGATGGACTTCAATTTTATGGCAAAAAATCATAACCAAATAATATCGGCAAACATTTAATGGTATATTTAAGGAAAAGTTGTTCATAACATTTTCTTCTTATTGACTATCACAACATTACATAATTTGCTTTTTACCAAAGCTTTTTTCTCTCCCCTTTTTTCATTTTTTTTCTTTCAAAAAAAAATAAAAATTTAAAACTTCCGTGATCACTGCGCAGCATCAAGGACTTATGTAATTTTAGGAAAAAAACCTTTCAAATATTTTGTTAAAATCATTTGATAAGTTACAAAAAAGGGTTAAAGTTTGTGTTAATACATCAAGCGAATCCCCCGCCTTTTAGGCATTAAACAGTGAAAGTTCAGGTCCAAATTAACATGCAGGCTTATCGTCAAACAGACCTCCAAAAATTATGGGAAGATTGTTGCACAAAGTTAAAAGAAGAAATAAGTTTAGACGTTTTTGAATTATGGATTGCTCCTATTATACCCGTCAGTTTTGAAGACGGACAACTTGTTTTAAGTGTGCCGAATAATATGTTTTCAGAGTGGTTAATTGCAAACTACCAGTCTCTTATCAGCGAAACCATATCAAGCATAACGAACAACAAACCCAAGATTACATTTGAAACTAGAAATGTATCGAGCAAAGAATCCTCCGATCCAGCCTTAGCGCTTTTGGCACCGCTGCCAAAAACGGAAACCCAACAACTATTTCCGAAAACAAACGATGAAGCAAAACCGCAAAGAAAAGAAAATTTTTCCAATATTTTTAGTCGGCATTACACTTTTGATTCTTTTGTAGTAGGAGACACCAATCGTTTTGCACATGGTGCCTGCCTTGCCGTTTCGAGTGCTCCGGGCACAGCATACAATCCTCTTTTCATTCACAGCCCCACAGGGCTTGGTAAAACGCACCTGCTTAAAGCAGTCGCAAATGAAATCTATCGTAAAAACAAAAGAGCAAAATTAGAGTATCTTTTTAGTGAAGAATTTTGTAATCTGTACATCGATGCTCTGCAAAAAAAGAGACTCCCGGCATTTCGTGAGCGTTTCCGCAAAGTTGATGTTCTTCTTATTGACGATGTCCATTTTTTTGCCAACAAAGAAGGCCTACAAGAAGAATTCTTCCATACATTCAACTCTCTTTACGGCAGTCATAAGCAAATTGTTCTAGCTTCCGACCGGCCGCCGCAGGAGATCAATGGCTTGGAAAAACGTCTTGTGTCTCGTTTTGAATGGGGCTTAACAACCGACATTCAGGTTCCCAATTACGAGACCCGCATTGCTATCCTTCGCAAAAAACAGCAATGCCAGTCCATTAAATTTGCCGAGAAAATTTTAGAGCTCCTAGCCTCGCGGCTAAAATCCAACATCCGCCGCCTCGAGGGAGCGCTGTTGAATTTAATTTCCTATATTTCTGTTACCGGT
The DNA here is from genome assembly GCA_041669565.1 of Lentisphaeria bacterium. Classification (GTDB taxonomy): domain Bacteria; phylum Verrucomicrobiota; class Lentisphaeria; order Oligosphaerales; family Oligosphaeraceae; genus JBAYAV01. The sequence goes on along the minus strand of JBAYAV010000230.1, from coordinate 3,038 downwards.
GGTTCTGGCAAAGACATGACCTGCGACATTGCAGAACACCTTCTGGCAAATCTGTTTAATGAAGAAGCCGGTGCCGTAATCAACGTTGAGCAAATTCAACGCGTGGTTGCCAGCCATTTTGATATTCGGTTTGCCGATATGAGCAGCAAGCGCCGCCCTTCTAATATTGCAATACCTCGTCAAGTGGCAATGTACTTATCCCGCAAAAAAACGGATCTGTCTCTTTCTGCTATTGCAGAACAATTTAATAAAAATCACGCGACAATTTTACATGCCGTAAGCAATATTGAAAAAAAGATGCAAGATTCTACAGACTTTAAGCGCGAAGTTGCTATTATTGAGCGGAAACTCATCTAAAGATCTTCTACATTTATTTCTCGAGCGCAAAAAAAAGAGACGCACAAAAGTGCGTCTCTTTTTTTGTTTTAATTCAATGCTTTCGAATCTTACGACAAATGGAAACAACGAAAAGACACCGAGCAATCCAACACAGCATCAAAGAACAGGACTAGGGCGACTTTTGGCGCCATTCACACAGGAGTGCGCAAGCAGATATGATTAATCCGAGAAACAGTCAAGGACACACTGAAAATCACTGAATGGGTGTTTTACACCATTGATTTCCTGATATTTTTCATGTCCTTTTCCAGCGATCAGAATAACATCTCCACATTGCACATCTTCCAAAGCTTTGGCAATCGCCTTTTGACGATCCGCAATAATAACACAGACTGTGTTATTAGGAATTCCAGCTACAATATTTTGAATAATCTGCTCGGGGACCTCCGAGCGCGGATTATCACTTGTTACATAGAGAATATCCGCTGCGGCTGCGGCTGCGGCGCCCATTCGCGGGCGCTTCGTTACATCACGATCACCGCCACAGCCAAAGACAATTCGCAGTTTATTTTTACAAAAGGGCCGCAACGCCTGTAATGCTTTCGTAATAGCATCATCAGTATGCGCATAATCAACATAAACATTGAAATTTTTCCCTGCGACACAGGACTGCAATCGTCCGGGCGCCCCAACGGACTTTTGGACCGCCGCATAAATATTTTTATAATCTGCCCCTAATTCCCGAGCCAAACAGATCGCACACGCGAGATTATACAAATTATAATTTCCAATTAAGGGCGACACAAAAGCCCAATCCTCATCCGGAAACCGCAAAACAAATGAGTTCCCGGCATTTAAAGACACACTTTCCGATAAAATAAGACATTCCTGCCTTGCTGCTTTCTGCAACGAGGATCCCCTTCTTATCGAGAGCACATTCTTTCCATGCAATAATTCTGTTAAATGCTCGCCCCATGCATCATCTGCATTAATCACCATCGGGGCAGAAGGGCACATTTTTTCAGCAAACATTTTCCTTTTACAAGCAAAATATGCATCCATAGTCTTATGATAGTCCAGATGATCTTGTGTCAGATTCGTAAAAATTCCGCCATCAAATTTCATATTACCCAGGCGTTCCTGCGCCAGCGCATGGCTAGAGACTTCCAAAACAGCATAATCTGCATGTTGTTGCATTTCGCTAAGATACTCTTCCAATTCGAATGGCGTTGGCGTTGTGCGGTCTGCGGCAAGGATTCTACCATCGCCCAAATCATACTGAACCGTCCCAATCATACCGCACGAATAATTACTGGCACGCAAAATATCGCGCAATAAATAAGCGCATGTTGTTTTACCATTCGTACCGGTAATTCCAATATTATGCATCTTTGCTGACGGCATTTCATACATACATTCTGCTATCAGCCCCAATGCCTGATAGCCATTTGAGACCCGCAAAACTGGAATTTTCTGGGGAAGATCAACTTTTTTTTCAACAACCACAGCTACCGCGCCGCGTTCTATAGCCTGTAAAATATAATCATGACCATCAACCTTGCTTCCCTGCACAGCGCAAAACAACCACCCTGGGGCAATTTTTCGTGAATCAGAGGAAGCGCCCTTGATTTCAGGATTTACGCTTCCCAAAATAGAACTAGAAACAAGTAAATCGTTTAAAGCATCCCTATAATTTTGTAAAAAAAGCATATTCCCCCAAAAGAAAGAACAACAAGCGGCCTTGTCATTACTGCGATGCCGTCGTGTTTCGCCGATAATAAGTAGGCGTTAATTTTTTATCATGCATATCCGGATCATAATCTTTCGGGACACGCAAGTATTCTAATGTACGTCGTGCAATTTCTCGAAAAGTCGGTGCTGAAACATACCCGCCATTATTTAGCCGCGCATATTTTGCCTTTGGCCGATCGGCACAAACCAAGAGGACGAACTCAGGATTATCTGCTGGCACATAGCCTATAAAAGACGAAAAATAATCATAATTTGAATAATGTCCCCGGATTCCTTTTGATTTATCAGCGGACACCCACTGCTGCCCCGTGCCAGTCTTGCCAGCAACATAGTACCCCGGTACGGCGGCACGGCCACCAGTTCCGCCCTTTTGCGTCACTAATTTCAATGCCTGCGTTACTGCGTCGGCGGTCTCCGGCGATACCGGTTGAGACATTTCCTGTGGCACCGAACACTGCATTTCATTATTTGCATACACAACGCGATCCACCAAATATAAATGCATCATCGTTCCGTGATTTGCCAACGCGCCCCACGCCTGCGCCAGTTGTAAGACTGTTACAGTTAAGCCTTGTCCAATGGCCATTCGAGTCACTGTAACCTTATCCCAAGAGCGCACATTTTTAAACATACCGGGTGTTTCGCCTATGAAACTCAATTCTTTTTGGGCACTATTTAAAAATCCCAGTCGACTGCGCTGTCCAAAACCGAATTCATGAAGTCCATCATAAAGCTTTTGTTCACCAATTTTAACAGCCAGTTTTGCCGCGCCGATATTACTGGATTTCTGCAAAATTTCTGCAACCGTAAGATCACCGTGTCCATGCGTATCCCGCAAGGGTCGTCCGCCATAATACCACCGTCCATTTTCACAGAAAACCTTAGAATTTATTTGAACTGCGCGGTTTTCAATTGCCAGGGATGCGGTAAAGGGCTTCATAATAGAC
>JBAYAV010000229.1:0-5287 GCA_041669565.1 Lentisphaeria bacterium | reverse complement strand
CCGAAAAAATCGTGATTTGATTTTGGGGCCGACAACGAGGAGCATACCCTCAGGTATGTGACGAGGTTGGCGGCACAAAAAGCATTCACGAGAATCAGGCAAATGTAAAGATTATTTCTGAACAGCCCCTAAGCAAATAAAGTGAGAAATAATGAAACAATTATTATTGGATGCATTAAAAGGTTGTGTGGCCGATTATGCGGAAATTTGTTTTGAGGAAACGGATAGCACGTCTTTTAGTTATCAGGGTGAAAATCTTGAAAATGCCGGGACGCTTTGTGGAGTAAGCGGCATGGTGCGTGCTTGTGTGAAAGGTGGCTGGGGAACGTGTACGTTTGATACGCTTGATCACTTGAAAGAAAAAGTTGCTTCCGCTTGCGCGGATGCCGCGCTGGTAGGAAATGAAAAAACGATTCTTGCGGATTGCGTTGTGGTTCCTGAATTGTTGGCCCCGGCTACGTTTTTGCATGATTTTCGGGGCGTTTCACTGGATGAAAAAATCCGCCAGCTTAAAATTTATAATGATATTATTCTGAAAAGCGGTAGCGCGGTTAAATCTAGTAATGTGAGCTATATGGAAAAATTTCGCCGGGTTTATTTTGTTTCAACTCGCGGGGATTATCATATGAAAGAAATTCCGCGCGTCGTTCTGCGTTTGACGGCGTTTGCGCGTAAAGGTGATCAGGTGCAGCCGGCAACGGAGAGTTTCTCCTCGTTGAATGATTATGACGTCATCCTTAATCGTGAAAATGTGGCACTGGAAGTCGCCGAGCGTGCAAACGCATTGCTTTCTGCACCGAAGTGTGAAGGCGGACGTTCAACCGTGATTTTACGCCCAGATTTTGCGGGTGTTTTTATCCATGAGGCTTTTGGGCATTTGAGTGAGGCGGACTTTTTGTATGAAAATCCGCAGATGCGGGACTTAATGAAAATTGGCCGCAGTGTTGGGACTGAAAAGCTGAATGTCTTTGATGATGGTACGATTCCTGGGAAGCTCGGATCTATGCCCCTTGATGATGAGGGCGTTCCGATGCAAAAAACGCAGCTGATCCGTAAGGGCGAATTGGTGGGGCATCTTCATTCGCGTGAAACAGCTGGTAAAATGGGCGCAGAAGTGACGGGAAATGCGCGGCGCATTAGCGCTTCTAAGGAGCCGATTGTGCGGATGACAAATACGTATATCGCACCAGGCGAAAGCACGAAAGAGGAGCTGTTTTCCGGCGTGGATGATGGTATTTATGCCTGCGGCGCTTTTGGCGGACAAACCATGATGGAGATGTTTACCTTTTCTGCGGCGTATGCTTATCGAATCCGCAAAGGGAAAAAGGCTGAATTGATTCGTGATGTGGTCTTAAGCGGCAATGTATTCGAAACGATGCATAATATTGACGCCGTGGCGAATGATTTTGAATTGCGTAATACTGGCGGCGGTTGCGGAAAGGGTGGCCAATTTCCGCTTCCTGTGACATGCGGCGCACCGCATATCCGTTTGCGCGATGTGCTAATTGGAGGAAACTAAAATGAAATTTTTTACTGAAAAATATTATAATTCAGCGGCGGATTGTTTGTCGAAAGCCGGAAAACTGGGGGCGACGGCGGCCAGTCTTGGCATGGCGTACTCTGATGGCTATCACTGTGTTTATGAAGCAGGACGGCTGAAGACGTCTTCGACCTCTGAAAGGTGGCATTATGCGTTGGAGGTTGTGGTCAATGGTCATCGCGGTGCCGCAGCTGGAAATTCGTTAGAACATTTGAATGAGTTATTGGAGCGTGCTGTTGCATTAGCTAAAATAGGAGCCGTTTCTCATTATACAACATTGCCGGCGGTTGGTAAATATGCCGATATCAAATCTTATTCTCCGGAGTTGGAAAAGTTAACGCGTGAAAAGCTGATTTGTGATTGCGGGGGTATGGTGGATGCTTTGAAAGCAGATGATGGTAATATCGATATTTCATCCGCTGGAAGTCGCGAGTATCAAGAAAGTTTTGTGATGAATTCAGCGGGTCTTTTTCATAAGGAACAAAATAGCGACTGGGGGCTTGAGTTGGGTTTTGTTAAGGTTGAGGGGCAGGATATGCTTTTCGCGGGCGAGAATCGCCACTGGCGGGCATTAAATGATCTCTATGACACCGATTATCTGGTTGCCCAAAATCGTTTTGATTATCAGCACGGTAGTCATTTGAGTGCAATTGGGAGCGGTTCTTTCCCGGTAGTACTTTCGCCGGATGTCTTTTCGTCTTTTTTATCTCCAGTAATGGCCGGGCTTAATGGCCGGGATGTCTATAAAGGCATCTCACCCCTGAAAGAAAAATTGGGCAAAAAATGTTTTTCCGATGACTTAACGATTCGGGATGAACCGCATCTTGATTTTGCGCCGTGGAGTGCCTGCATGGATGACAATGGTATCCCGACGAAATCAATGGCTTTGATTCAAAATGGTGTGGTTGAACGGTTCCTTTATGATTATGATACTGCTTGTATGGTTCAAACAGAACCAACGGGGCACGAGGGGTGTTCTCCGTATGCTCCACGGGTAACGCCGGGGAAAACAAGTTCAAGAGATATTATTGGTTCTATAAAACGCGGCCTTTTTATTAAGTCTTTGCTTGGGTTCGGGCAAGGAAATATTGGCAATGGTGATTTTTCTTGTAATATTGCGCTTGGCTATTTAATAGAGAATGGCAAGGTAACTGGTCGGGTGAAAAATACCATGATTGCTGGGAATATTTTTGAATTATTAAAAAATCTTCAAGTAAGTTCAGATATTGATTTAAACAGTCTTTATCCTTATGCGATGCTGGATGGTGTTCAAGTAGCAGTAAAGGGATAAGTTAATGTGGAAATTAAGATGTTAAGAATTTCTTTTTTGATTCTTTTTTTGGGCTCTTTTTTGTTGTTTTCCAGTGAAAAACTGGAGCCGACGATAGCACTTCAATTACAGTGGCAGCAAATTATGGAAAAAAAGGGCGGCTCGGTTGAATTTGCGGACTTTTGGGATTTTAATATGAAATATTCTCCAGATCTTCTGGAAGAATGGGCCGCTAAAAACAAGGAAGAAAAAAAATTGGGCTTGCTTTATTTGGATGAACTTGCCGAAAATTACTTGTTTTATATGCGGCTGAAAAGAATGTACCCGGAAGAATATCAGAGTCGAATCCAGATGATTCGGGATGAATTCGAAATCCGTGCACTGGGACGGAAAATAGTGGGGCTAAAAAAAGAATCGGTCGAAAATAAAACTCCCGAAAAAACAGCCCAATTGACGGTCCTTACAACTCTGCTGAAAAAAAAGCTCAAAAGATCTTTTGAACAATCCCAGCAGCGGCAGCATGTGGAACTGATCCGTCTTGAAAATGAAATGAGCCAGCTGAAAAAACTTTATATTAACCGACAAAAAAATAAGAAGTTTATTCTGAATCAACGATTCGATATCTTATGCGGAAATAAAAAATAGCCCCAATTTTCTAAAAAAATACAAAACGGACACAAAAAAAGATTGGCTTTTTTTGTGTCCGTTTTTTTTGTATCCGGCCTTTGGTAGTTCTAGAAAAGAAAGCATAAAATATAAAAATAATCAGAATTCACAGGAAGTCATATAAAATCATAAACAGTTTCATCCGAATGACTTAGTGCTTGATTTTTTTGCTTTTCGTTTTATGTTTGAACTATTGCATAGAAAACAATCAAAAGGAAAAAATGATGCGGCACTTGAAAATTTGTATTTGGATATGCGTCCTTGGTAGTCTGTTACAGGCGGGGGAATGGAAATTTAGTGTTAGTGACGTTTATCAATTAAAAATGGAATGTAAATTTTCGGGGCATGCTTGCTATGAAAAGATGAAATTACATGGAGTCTATCCAGATAATACGTCCTCCGAAATAGGGACGGATGATGGTGATTATGGCGATCGTGAATTTTTGGACGGTTATGTAAAAAAGGATCCGGGAACTGGAACCGCTGGTTCTTTGGCCTCCGATTATACTTGGTATTGGGGGTATGACAATGCTTCTCAGTATGACAGTAATGCAAAAACATTGATCTTCCATTCGGCTGTAATGAGCACAGAAAGTACACGATACAGTAGTATTACTCAGCAGGTGGGCGTGATTCACGATGAAGACTCTTTTAATAGCTATGGAATTTGTTTGAGTGGCGCTTATTCCTTTTTTGAAAAAAAGAACTGGGGCCTAGATCTGCAACTCGGTGTTCTTGTTAATAATAGAAAAAAACAGCATCTGAATGTCAAAAACAATCTCGAGGTCGGCTATAAAACTTATTTAAGGCAAATGCTGCAGTGGCTTTATACTTATGACGGAAGTGGTATTATCATGCCTGCAGCTGGATATCAGGGTACGTACGAGGGCCCCTTTGGTGGATCATCCGTATCTCCATTGATTCCGAATCGTCCAACAGATATAACAGCTGATTTTCTTGCAGATCCAATCGGGGATACGGAAGAGTATTCTGTTGTTACGGATTCTGTGAATATTACGACGGATGCACAATTTGCTGAAATTCAGTTTGGTGGGAAGTTCTATTACAAGATAACGGATCGGTTTTTATGTTATGCTTTGTGGGATGTTTTGTTGGCTTATGCCGATTTATCGGCACGCTATGCGGAGCGTTTTTGCCAGACGAGCGCAGCGCAGGAGGTCCTTTATTCGCGTGAATGGAACTATAAGTCGTCAGTATCAAAATTTTTATGGGGTATGGGAGTCGGTTTTGGCGTGGAGTATGAGTTCACAGATAGTCTTTTTGCGGGGATGTCTTTGCGTAAGAAGAAATATTTTTCCGACGTGGATATGCCGCTTGCCGAGAGCACCGTCAAGTTGGATTTTGATTGTATGGAAACAAAATTTTATATCGGATGGAGTTTTTAGGATTAGCAAGATGAATAGGAGGGACCGATGATGGGTAAATTGAATTTTTGGTTGATTTTTATTTTTTGCGGCAGTGCAATGTTATTAACGGTAAGGGGGTCTATTCCAGATATTCAACAAGATTGGAACCGCGAGCCGATGCGTTGGGAGGAGTTTGAGTGTCCGCTGGAAGATGATGTGACCGTAGTAATGGATTCTGGTTGGGATTTGGATTGTACGCATTTTAATTCTGATGGTGCTATTGTGATTTTTTTTGAAACAACTCGATATCTCGGCACTAAAGATGAAATAAAGCGTCAAAGGGCTTGTGCTCTTTTACCACAGAAAGCGACTCTCTATTTTCCTGCTTATGATGTGGATGCTCATTATTCTGGTAATTATGGCTGTAAGCCCGAGAAGGATGTT
>JBAYAV010000228.1:0-5355 GCA_041669565.1 Lentisphaeria bacterium | reverse complement strand
TTGTTATAGAGTACATTTATTTCATTGATTAAATGAGATGAATCATTCTTGCATTATGACTCCATTCGTTCTTATTGTTGCTCAAGGGTAGAATATATTTATTAGAATGGCTGTACCCAAAAATATTTTAAACGAAAAAGCCCCAGAACATTGTTTCAATAGATGATGGGGAAAAACAAAAAAAAGCCCTCAAAACACAAGCCACACAAAGGAAGAATATATCTTTCAAAAAAAAAGCACCTGAAAATTAATTCAGATGCTTTGTATAAATTTCCTGGTGGGCGACACTGAACTCGAATCAGTGACCTCTACCGTGTCGAGGTAGCGCTCTAACCAAACTGAGCTAGCCGCCCGGAAAAATAAATTATTTTGTTTTAATTACAGGGATTACAGGTTCAGCCAAATCTTCATTCTTAAAGTCATAAGAAAAGATGCCTTGTAAAATGCCGATCAAAACGATTTTTGCTTCAAGAGCGGTTTTAGCAATATCAAAACCCTCTCCCATTTTTTCCCAAAATTTATCCATATTGCCATCCATCGCTTCCAGCGTATTGCTTTTAGCAACTTCCGTTATCAACGTCGCTTCAATTTTTGTAAGATCCTGCCAAAAATCAACAAGGTTCTTTTCAAAAGTGAGGCTCATATCTTCTTCATAGTTCAGATTTTTGATCAAGCTATTGAAATTGCGGCGCATAGACGGATTCAATTTCATACTGGATCCTATTTTACCCCAATCAATTCTTGACAAGAAAAGATCCGCATAATTTCGACTGGCCTTTAAGTCGACGGCCATTTTATCAAGTTCTTCTTTTGCGATCTCTTTTGTTTTCGTTATTTCGCGATTTGCATCACGCACCACGCGTTCTGCCTCAACAGCTTTTTCTTCAAGCCCGCGATTTTGAAGGCGCTGTTCTTCGTACTTAGACTGCCAAGCAGCCAAGTCTTTATTCAAGCGATCCAGTTCACCCTGGACTCGTTTTAAGTTTCTTTCCGCGTCCCCTTTTACAGAAGCAACTTTATCCTGAACTTCAGAGTTGCTATTTTCCAAACGCTGATTGATGCACTTTAGTTCAGCCTGAGAACTTATAAATTTATTTTGTTCTGCCACAACATCGGCTTTTAAAGCACGATTTAATTTTTTCAGCCCTTGAATTTCATTGTTGACTGCCTGCTCAGTAGAGCGAAGCCGATCACTTTCATTTTGAAGCTGTGTGTTCTTTTTCTTAAGTTCTTCAAGCTGCTGCTTCGTCTTCTCAAGTTTTTCAATTAATTCCGCACTGCCGGCCTGTGAATCAAGAATCTGTTTTCCCTGCTCTGCCGAAAAACGAAGCGGACTGAAACAAAGAAGAAGCTTCCAAAACAACAAATCAGATCCCTTAAAAAAGCTGTCAAACTTTTCTTTCGATAAAACATAATCTTCATCTGTAAGCTTATGCTCGGTGCGATACGTCTTATATTCATCCGAATGAAAATAATCTTCCAAACTCTTGTGCAATTCTTCATGAACCGGGTACCATGATGCAAAAACACCATTACACGCCGATTCTGAATAATCCAATTTTTTGGTTTCACGACAGACAATTTTTTCGAGACGGTCTCTTTTTTGCGGCTCCAAACGATGACCACCAAAAGTACACATCTTCAACAAAGATGCATTTGACTGTATATAAATACGTAACGCTGACCACGGTAATTCTTTCACCATCTTCGAAAACAAAACACCATGATCAACATTTTCTATTTTTTCATTATTACCCAACATTGAGGAGATACTCCTTATTCAACATATCTTTTGACGCAACAATTAATGCCGTTACCATCTGCCTGCGAAGCGAATGATCAATCTTCTGCATTGCCATGGATAGCCCGAATTCAGCATCTTCATTCTGATCTTCCTTCGCTTTATCCAAACCACTCCGACACAATAGCAGTGCTTCACGCCACTGCAGATTCTGACATAACAGAGCAACCCGACTCATAATATCAGTCGGAATCGCAGGCTCTTCCGGTTTCTTTTCAGAAGTCCCCTGCTGAGTCTGTTTCTCTTTCTTCTCTTTTTTAATGGAACGCGCTAATTTACGTTTGGCTTTACGATCAAGAATAAGGTCATCATCATCAAAGTCAATAGTGTTTTTCTTTTTTGCCATCTGCTTTTTCTAATTCCAATTATAAATGAACCGCTATTTCCCGATTCTTCAATATTTGCAGTCCGTAAGCCGGCTGCTCGCTAAAAGTATCATAAAAAAACCCCAGTCATTACGATTGAGGCCATTTATGAGTCATTTCAAACGACTCTTTCATCAAGAAGTACTTTCTTGCAATCAATAAAATTTGGAGGCGTGAATCGGATTCGGACCGATGAATGGAGGTTTTGCAGACCTCTGCCTTACCACTTGGCTACCACGCCGCAATTGTTATGGGCTTTAAAATACCACACGATTTTTATTTTTCAAGTCCAACATGGACAAATCATGACTTTTTTCACACTTCTTCAAAAAAAGAATTGTGCGAGCCTTAACAAAAACAAAAAAGCTCCCTTCTAACGGAAAAAATCCGCCAAAGAGAGCTCCCTTTATGAATCAGGCGTGCCCTGCCTTCATGGGGACAAAACGCTAACGCGTCTATCTTTTGAACCAAAACAATTCGACCCAATACCAAAACAGGCTTTTTGGACAAGGAGAGAATCTTTGTAAAAAACACCCACTGTCCGTTTTATTCCGCTTTACAAAAACAGGAAACACCCAGAAGTTCTTTTGCACATTTTACAAACTCCTGCTAGGATTACCCATAAATAAGCCATCGCAAAAAATTTCATCAGACTCACATACGCAACCTTCAAAGAAACGCCTCGAGCCCAGCCGATCCTTTGCCACGGCTTTCCTTCCCATCAAAGCAAAACAAATAAAACAACAAAATCTTTACCAATGAATCAAATCTTGAACATTTACTGGCAATCCCGTTTTTATTGAAATATTAGCTCCAATACCGGTAAGAATTGATTCTGCACCATCATGAAAATCGGCAGCATGGCCAAACGGATCATCCGTGACACCTTCAAAAACATTTTTCAGCAATTTTGCATCGCCACCGCCATGGCCAGATTTGTCACTGCAGTCATAAGTAATTTCGCGCGCTTTACCCCATAACGGCTGAAATAAAATTTCGGGGATCATATTCTTACGATCTTTTTCCTCGGCTTCTTTGCCAAATTCGTTGAAGTCCTGTTTCACGCCCGGATCGTCAAAAGCACGCTCAACAACATTAAATTCCAAACGCCCCTTTGTGCCATTGAAAACAATCCGATAACCTTCCCATGGACAATGCGCACACAGACAATACGTCATAACGGCTTTATTCTTATAACGAACCATAACACTCATGTTATCTTCAATACTAATACCGTCACCAAAAACACTCTGATCACGATAGTAACCATCTTCCTTCTCTGCATTATAATACAAACCATTTAATTGAACATCATCGGGTTTTACATGCAACGCAAACGGATCCTTATCCGCAATTTTGTTGCCACGCGCACGCTGATAAAATTCTGTTACACCACGACGTTCCGCATTGATCTTACCATAAAACTTCAAATCACCCATCGAATACACAACCTCCGGCTGGGAGTTAATCCACCAATTTACTAAATCAAAATGATGCGTGGATTTATGAACAAGCAATCCGCCATTGTTCGCTTTATTCCGATGCCAGCGACGAAAATAATCCGCGCCATGTATGGTATCTAACATCCATTCAAAATGCACCGTCGTGATCTCACCAACAATTCCGCTCTCCAAAACTTCCTTTATTTTCGTATTACGCGGTGAATAACGATAATTGAACGTTACTATCATCTTGCGACCAGTCTTCTTCTGAGTGTCTATAATCTGCTGACACTTTTCCGCATCGATGGTCATCGGCTTCTCCGATACCACATCACAACCTAACTCCATCGCACGACAAGCATAAAAATGATGCATCCGATCAATCGTTGTTATGATTACAACATCAGGATGCGTCTCCGCAATCATCTTATCAAAATCCTGAGCCTTGTACGTCGGTAAATCAGCATAATCACGACCTTCACTCTTTAAATAAGTATGATTGTAGTAATCCATCCGAGCCTGATTCACATCACACAACGCTACTAACTCCGCAATATCTTTAAATCGCGTCGCTATCGCATTGATATACATCCCTGAGCGTCCGCCAGTTCCAACTACTACATAACGTTTTTTCGACATTTTATTTGCCCCTTTTTATTTCTTTCTTTTATTTCCGCCATCGTTGGCGAGTGTCTTTTCTTAATATATATTCTTTTTCGTAAAAAACGACTTATCAACAATAAAACGATCCATTTTTGTTCCTTGTTTTTTATTTCATACAATTGTCTAAGAGCGAAAGGATTGAGCTCTCCGATGGATCCATCCATGGCCACCAACTCCGTCATTAATAGCCGCTTTTCACACCATCGCCGCAAGCATTCTTCTAATCGATATCATTCCTACCATTACAGAAATAATTATAGTAGAAAAGGAAGCGGATATCTCTTTTATTTAGGGAAGCAATCCGATCGCATTTTGGTGTACGTCCGGGAAAAATTATTCTGCCTGAGCAGTCACGAAAACACCATGTTTTGCAGCGCCGTTATAGAAAATTTCATACATTCGGAGAATATTTGCATTTTGATAAGACATGATCGGAGCTCTTTTTTTCAGAAGCAATCTATTTTATTTTAAGACATCGGCAAAAATGTGTTTTAGAAAGTGCTCTTTTTTTCGGCATACTTTTCGCGCATTGTTCCTCTGCGAGAGGGCAGCGTGTTCGAAACGGACAGCCGGACGGCAAGTTTGCCAGATTCGGGATATCGCCTTCCGGCAGTTTTATTTTCACGGGGGCGGAAATCTGCGGCGCAGCCTGTAGCAGTGCTTTTGTATAGGGATGGCGTGCATCAGAGAATATTTCCTGATTGGTGCCCTCCTCGATAATATAACCGAGATACATCACAGCAACACGATCCGCCAAATATTGCACCACACTGAGATCATGCGTAATAAACAGATAAGAAAGATGATATTTTTTTTGCAGATCTTTCAGAAGATTCAAAATTTGCGCCTGCACCGAGACATCCAGCGCGCTGGTGCACTCATCGCAAATCATTATTTCTGGATTCACAGCCAGTGCTCTGGCAAGTCCCAAACGCTGCCGTTGACCACCCGAGAATTGATGCGGATAGCGATACTGCCCTGCAATATCCATACCCACATCAGCAAAAAGCTCTTGCAGACGTTCCTGAATCTCTTTTTCAGTGTGGCAAAGATGGTGAATTTCAAGCCCTTCACGGATTGATTC
>JBAYAV010000227.1:0-5363 GCA_041669565.1 Lentisphaeria bacterium | reverse complement strand
TATCCAGACGGCAAGCCTGTCATGGCAGACGATGAAAAGGAAATGTACCGAGCAATGGGCAGAAGCAAATCAATGCAGGACACAATCACGTCATGCAAGAAATATGTCGCTGACAAACTTGCACAGTACAAACCGCAGACTACACAGAAGCTGGAGCAGGTGAAGCCGATACCGGAAGAAATCTTCTAAGGAGTGAATGTCATGGCAGTTACCATTGTTTTGCACCGGCATTTCCAAAAAGGTTTAATAAGTTTTGATTTGCCTGAAAAAATGTACCAACCGCAGATTATTAATCTGCTGGCCACCTGCCGTGACAAGCACTCAGACTTTGTGTGCGTCACACTTGCAGTGCCGCGCAAGCCACGAACAACCGGCAAGGGAAGCCAGAACAACCACGTGTGGGGGCATGCAACGCAGATTGCAACGGAGACAGGAAACGAAGTCGATGATGTCATGGACGCGGCTAAAGAGAGAGCATTGAAGCGCGGCTATCCGTACCACGTGAACAAAATCACCGGCAAGATAAAGCCGTACGGCACCGAGGAACTCGACACCGAACAGTGCGGGATGTTGATAGATGAACTGCACATGATTGCAGGAGAAATGGGAATAACACTAGTGGAGGCGGAATAATGATTGAATATGATAAAAAATATGACCTTGCGTACAAGCAGGCGATAGTAATGTATCTGCGGGGCAGATGCGCGGAAGACCCCGCACTGCTCGAAGCATGCAGGAAGGAAAACAAGAGCCTTGACGGAATCATCAGATACATCAAGCAGGAGGCGCAGAAGCAGTCAAAGGACGGTATGGCTTGTGTGCCTGATGCAACAGTCTACGAATGGGCGGTGCATTATATTCTTGAAGATTCGATAAACTGCGAAGATAAGCCTGAAAAAGAAATCGAACCTTCGGAACCTGTAGAAAAATCTGCAGCGCCTGAAAAGAAAATACATGAAGCAAAGCCTGCAAAAACAATCGCGGCTCAGCTTTCGCTGTTTTGAGGTGCGTCATGAATAAGATGGATTTTAAAAATTATGCTAATGAGCGCATGAAAACACTTCCTGTCGTACATGGTGAAACGATAGACATCTACATGATGGAATCATACAGAGCAAGGGATTTATTTCAAAATGCCAACGTAGAAAAATATTCCGTCATCGAGCAGCTTCCTGACGGAAGCTTCTACGAGCGTATTTTTGCATGCAAGGAAACGAAGAAGGACGGCTTCGTCTGGCAGGAAATAATGGCAGTATCTGAAAAGTACGGAAAAATCGGAAGAAACATTTTCTGGTGCGACAGCTGCTATTGTACCGGAATGCATGTATTCGGATTCGATGAAAAGGATTATGTTAATCGGTACTACGGAGAAAGCATTGAATATAGCCCAGTAATGTTTCAACTAACCGACTACATCGCAGAAAAGCGTGTGTACCGGGAGTGTTTTACGTCACTCGATGATGTCATACGTCTTGACCCGTCGCTCAAATATTGCGCATACAATGATATGTGCGGAAGTATAGACCTAATTGACTACATTGCTATTTACCGACGCTATCCAATTGCGGAAATGCTGATGAAGTGTGAGATTTTCGGAATGTTCAACGATACTGCGTTGCAGACGATTACTGACGACAAGACGTTTAGAACATGGCTGTACAGGAATAAGGACAATCTTAATGTGTTGTCTTTTAGAACTGCATTCAACTCATACAAGAAAAATCCTGAAATGAATCCTGATGAATACAGCAACGAAATTTCAAAGCGCGTTATGTATGCGAAGAAAACATCATTCACGGACAAAGTTCTGTACAAAAAAATACGCAAGCACGCAACGGCAGAAAAAATATACGATTACCTTAAAAACAAATCGATAAATCAGTACACGTATGAAGATTATATCAGGGCCTGCGACTGGCTTGAACTGGATCTGTCTGACACAAAGGTTTTGTTTCCGAAAAACTTTAGAAAATACCATGACGACTACACGAAGCAGTATGACGACTATCACAGGAAACAGGAAATGAAGGCAAAGCGTGCAATGATTGCTGATATTGACAGGCGCATGGCTGATACAGCAGACAGATGCTCATACCTTGAGTACCATGACAGGAAGTACAAAGTAATCATAGCAAGAACGAAGAAAGAGCTGATACACGAAGGGAGCGTGCTGCACCACTGTGTGGGTCGTATGGGCTACGACAAAAAGCAGGCGGACGGGACAAGCGTAATCTGCTTTATCCGCAGATACGGAAAGCTCGACAAGCCGTTCGTGACTGTACAGGTAGACTTGAAAAATATCAGTGTCATGCAGTGCTACGGAGACCATGACAATGTTGTGCATGACGTGGATGGGTTTGTTAAAGATTGGATTCAAAACGCAAAGGCAATGAATAAAAAATTACAAAGGAAGGTGGCATAAAATGAACAAGTGTTTACAGTGCACGAATATGCACAAACAAAAGACGGCAAGCGGAAACTACCGCATAACATGCGCGGTGAACCGTGACGTTGTGCTGTTTGGGGAGCTTGGCAACGAGCCTATAGTTGACTGCTGCGGGAAGTACTCACCCATGCGCGAGTACGGAAGCAGTTGTCACGGCATGTCAATGAACGGACATCGTGCAGGAGGCGGGAAATGACGGACAGTCAGAAGGAGCAGAGGCGCACTGCGCTTGCATGGTCAGGCGGTGTATGCGAGGTGTGCGGGAAGCCGCTCGGTGCACATGCGCAGGCAGCACACCGCATTGCCAACACGGAGCCGAATAGAAGGAAGTGGGGCGCGTGGATAATCGACTCGCCGCTCAATGTCGGTTACACATGCTCTCTTGAGTGCAACCAGTCTTTAAACATCGGCATGGACAAGGGCGCTTGCCTTGAGCTTGTGCAGAAGATACTTCGGTACGAGCAGAATATGTTTACCCAAAGGTAAACATTTATAAAAAGAATAGGTGTAAAAACGACATGACTCAAGAAGAGTGGAACGTACTGAAAACTAACATAAAGGAAGTGTATACTATGAATGTAATTGAAAATCTTAATAAAGGAGGTTCCGTAGGGCAAATTCAACCGAATAGCTTAATTCATGCAGATTGCTTGGATGCTATGAAGTACATTGAATCAAAATCCATTGATATGATTCTCTGCGACTTGCCTTACGGAACGACGGCTTGCAAGTGGGATGTAGTAATCCCGTTTGAACCTTTATGGGGGCAATATAATAGAATAATTAAAGAAGATGGAGTGGTAGCCTTGTTTGGCAGTGAACCGTTTTCTAGTTATTTAAGGTTGAGCAATATGAAAATATATAGATATGATTGGATATGGCATAAAAATACGAGTGGTGGATTTGCGACGGCAAAAAAACAACCCATGAAATATCACGAAATTATTTCTATTTTCTACAAAAAACAACCAACATATAACCCACAGTTTCAACCATATAGTGAAAGCACTTGCAAAGGGTTTAAAGATGGGCAAATGGTAAACAGAAAAAAAGAAGTAGAAAATCCAAAAAATAATATACAAGGTGGGGTTGCCTTTTTAGGTCAACAACCGATAGACAAAAAAAGAGGTAAATATCCAGAGAGCGTTCAATTTTTCAACTCTATCCCTAATTGTAATGGAACAAAACTACATCCCACTCAAAAGCCAGTAGCTCTGCTTGAGTATTTGATAAAAACCTATACTCTCGAAGGTGAAACAGTTCTTGATAACACTATGGGTTCAGGTTCAACAGGTGTCGCTTGCATTAACACAAATAGAAACTTTATAGGCATCGAGAAAGACGACAAATATTTTGAAATTGCCAAAGATAGAATAGAAAAGGCAAAAGAAAATCTGTTTGATTTATAGATATGATGATGGAGAATAGTATGAGTGAAATAACTTTATATCATGGTGATTGCTTAGAAAAAATGAAAGATATTCCAAATGGATGCGTAGATATGATATTGTGTGACCCCCCGTACCCCGATTATTATACGACTGAGTTCCAATATTTTGATGGAATTATAGATTTCTTAAAATCCTATGATTGCAGACAGTTTATTTTCTGGAGTGCAAAGGCTAGGTTTCCGCTTGACTATACCGCTATTCATATTTGGGATAAGATTACGGGGGCAAGTAATCAATATGATTTTATTTATGAAAGGAACGGGTATAAAAGACAAAAAGTTTTTCGTGGACATAGAATAAACTCAACCGTGTCTGCACAATTTGCGAAAGAAAAGTTTTATGGGCATAAAAGTCAAAAACCTGTTGCGGCTTTAGAGGCAATTATCGAGTATTCAAAAATACAAGGAACAGTGTTTGACCCTTTTATGGGGTCTGGTAGTACAGGAGTGGCCTGTATCAACACAAACAGAAATTTTATCGGAGTTGAGAAAGACGACAAATATTTTGAGATTGCCAAGAAAAGAATTGCCGACGCAATAAAAGACAGCGAAAGGGAGGAATAAAAGTGCAACTGATACATGGTGATTGCTTAGAAAAAATGAAGGATATTCCTGATAAGTCCATTGATATGATTTTATGCGACTTGCCGTATGGGACAACGGAATTCAAATGGGATTCTGTTATTGATTTTAATATTTTGTGGCAAGAGTACAAAAGAATTATAAAAGATTTTTCTGCAATAGTTTTATTCGGACAAGAGCCATTTTCAAGTCATTTAAGATTTAGTAATTTTGATTGGTACAAGTATGAATGGTTTTGGGAAAAAACAAGATGTGGCAATATATTAAATTCAAAAAATGCACCATTAAAAAAAATAGAAAATATAATAGTTTTTTCAAATGGTACAATAGCGAATTGTTCTCCTAAAAGAATGAAGTATAATCCGCAGGGGTTAAAAGTTTTAGGAAAAAAAGTGAAAAATGAACAAAAAAATATTTATCATTTTGGAAGAGAAACAAAAGGTGCTGAAATAAGAAAAAAAGATTTTTTTATACAGGAGTATACAAATTATCCTTGTAATATTTTGAAATTTAATTCTGTTTCAAAACCAAAACATCCAACTGAAAAACCAATAGAATTGCTTGAATATCTCATTAAAACTTATACAAATGAGGGCGAAACGGTTCTTGATAACTGTATGGGTTCAGGTTCAACCGGAGTTGCCTGTATCAACACAAACCGTCAATTTATCGGCATCGAAAAAGACGACAAGTACTTTGAGATAGCAAAGAAAAGAATTGCCGACGCAATAAAAGACAGCGCTTTGAACTTTACAAAAAGCGTATAGGCGTGTATAATATATACGTAAGCCGATACGCTTACCACCGGAGTAGTGACCGGTTAAAATCTGAGCCAAGAACCCTTGAATATTGGCATATCTACATTGCTCAGAGTGTAGAGCGGAT